>JAYVCG010000609.1:0-7987 GCA_043750075.1 Acetobacteraceae bacterium
TACAGTCAAACAAGCTCTGAAACCCTGGGACGGGCACTACAAGCGGTTGCCGCCCTGAGTGGCGAGCAGGAACACGATAACGCAGACAAGAAGGAAACACAGGCTTTTCCAGAACAGTAACGGATCGCGTTCCGCCAGGGGCACGTAAGGGGTGTTCAGGAATTCTTCCTGGGGATGCCGCAGGTCGAACATGTATTCCGACAGTTCCTCGTACCGCTTCCACGGATCGGGATGCACGGCTTTTCTGAGCACGCCGTCGATCCAGGCGGGAATGTCCCGGTTGTTATCGAGCGCGGAGATGTATCGCAGTTTGCGTTGCTGGGATTTCGTGCGTGTCTTCGCCACTTCGGCGCCGTAGGGTAATTTTCCCGTCAGCATTTGATAGGTGATCACACCAAGGGAGAAGATGTCGGAGCGTGGTGAGCCGTTTTCCCCCAGGAAATATTCCGGCGCGGTGTACTGGGCGGTGCCGAGGATGGCGCCGCGGTCCGCGGAGGGTGTGGCTTCCAGGACGCCGGTGACGCTGGTGGAGCCGAAATCGATGATTTTCACCGTTCCGGTTTTGTCGATCATGATGTTTTCCGGCCGCAGGTCCTGGTGCAGCATTTCCATCCGGTGGAAGGCGCGCAGTCCTCTGGCGATTTGCTCGACGATGCCGCGCACGTTTTCCAGGCTGGGTCTGGGGTTGTCGATCATCCATTGGGTCAGGGTTTGTCCGTCAACGAATTCCATGACGACATAAAGCCATGCGCGTGCGCGGGAGGTGGGGCGGGGTTTCAGCACATGGGCGTTGTCGATGCGGCGGGCGACCCATTCCTCCATCATGAATCGTTTCAGGTAGGCGGGGTCGTTCCGCAGATCAATCGAGGGGATTTTGATGGCGACGAGGCCGTTGGTTTCGTTGTCGGATGCCAGGTAAATATGGCCGCGGCTGCTGGCGTGCAGGGGGCGGAGGATGGTATGGCCGTCGAATGTCATGCGTGCTTCGAGGAGGGGAGGGAGCGGCAGTTCGGCGGCCTGATCGAGTATTTCGTTGGCCTCGCTGTCCGGGAGCGCGTCGATTCTGACGATCTGGACGGTGAGGTTGTCTGGACTGCCCAGGGTGTGGGCTTGTTCGGCGATGAGGCGCGCGGCGGTGTTGAGGTTTCCGGCGTGGGTGTGGATGGTGGTGGCGAGGAAGCGGGCGCTGGTGTGTTCGTGGACGCCGTCGGTGGTGAGCAGGAAGATGTCACCTTTTTCGAGCGGGATCATGCGGTAGTCGATTTCGATGTGGGTATCCATGCCCAGGGCTCGGCTGAGGTAGGATTCTTCCGGGGACAGGGTGAGGCGGTGGTCGCTGGTGAGTTGTTCGAGGGTGCCGGCGGTGACGCGGTGGATGCGGGAGTCGCCGATGTGGAAGACATGGGCGGTGGTGGATTTCAGGACCATCACGCTGAGGGTGCAGACGTAGCCTTTGTCTTTGTCGTGGGGGTGCTGGCCGCGGCGGGTTTGCGCGTGCAGCCAGGAGTTGGTGGCGGCGATGACGCGGTGCGCGGAGGTTTTCACGGACCAGGAATCCGGGGTGCAGTAATAGTCCGTCAGGAAGCTTTTGACGGCGGATTCGCTGGCGGCGCGGCTGACCGGGCTGCTGCTGATGCCGTCCGCCAGGGCGATGGCGATGCCTTTGAGGGTGAGGAGGGGTTGTTCGGGGATCAGGGCGCCGTGGAAGTCCTGGTTGGTTTCTTTGCGGCCTTTATCGGAATATTGGCCAAGGGAGATTTTTAGTTCGGGGGGCATGGGGGGATCATTATTTCAGGGAAAGGAAGGCCGGGGCGCTGCCCCGCACCCCGCCAGGTGCCGGGCACCTGGACCCCATCCATGGAGTCACCAATGGATGGTTTCCAAAGGCGAGCCTTTGGTGGGGGTCCAGGGGGCAAAGCCCCCTGGGGAAAACAGATCATCCTCAGTTCAACACACGCTTCGCCCCGGTCCTCACATGCGTCGCATATAAGGTCAACCCGGTGAACGCCAGCCCGCCCACCAAATTTCCCACCACGGTCGGAATTTCATTCCAGATCAAATAATCCATGATCGAAAACTTCCCGCCCATCAGCAACGCCGACGGAAACAAGAACATGTTGACGATCGAATGCTCGAACGTCATGGCGAAGAACAGCATGATCGGCATCCACATCGCGATCACCTTGCCGCTGACGGAGGTGGAAATCATCGCCCCCACCACGCCCGTCGAAACCATCCAGTTGCACAACACGCCGCGAATGAACAACGTCAGCATCCCCGCCGCGCCATATTTCGCGTAACCGAGCGTGCGTCCCTCGCCAATCCCGGCGATCACGACGCCCACCTTGTCAGGCGCGGTGGAAAATCCAAATGTGAAGACAACCGACATCATCACCGCCACGGTCAGGGCGCCCAGGAAATTGCCGATGAACACAAGGGTCCAGTTCCGCAGGATGCCGGGGATGGTCACGCCCGGCCTGCCATCCAGCCAGGCGAGGGGCGTCAAGACGAAAACCCCCGTCAGCAAATCGAACCCCAGCAAATACAGCATGCAAAAACCGACGGGGAACAAGATCGCCCCAATGATCGGATAGCCTGTCTGCACGCTCACGGTGACGGCGAACGCGGCGGCCAGCGCCAGGATTGCCCCCGCCATGTAGGCGCGGATCACCGTGTCCCTGGTGGACATGAAGACCTTGGATTCCCCGGCATCCACCATCTTGGTGACGAATTCCGAGGGTACGAGATATGCCATTAACGCTTTCCTTGATTACAGATACGATACAGGAACTAAACTGGTTCAGGACACCACGGCCAGGGGCTGGAATTCGCTCGCGTCGAAACCGCGCGCTCGTTCCGCCCAGGGATCGTCTTGCAGGAAGGATTGCGCGTGCAGGAAGCGTTCATGCAACGCGCGGCGTCCCTCATGATCTTCAACGATACGCGCGCGGATGTAAGCGATGCCGACACGGATCACATAAGGCGCGGTGCGGTCGAGATAGCGCGCTTCCTCGCGATAAAGTTGCATGAACGCGCCGCAGTATTCCAGGACTTCTTCCTCGGTCGCGACGGTGCAGAGTTTGTCCGTTCCGCGCAGTTCGATGCCGCCATTGCCGCCGACCAGCAACTCGAATCCGGCCTCGACGCAGACGACGCCGAAATCCTTGATCGAGGCCTCGGCGCAATTGCGCGGACAGCCGGAGACCGCCATCTTGAACTTGTGCGGCGTCCAGTTGCCCCAGGACAACCGCTCCAGCCTTTTGCCAAGCGTGGTGGAATCCTGGGTGCCGAAACGGCACCATTCCAGACCGACACAGGTTTTCACCGTGCGCAGCCCCTTGGCGTAGGCGTGACCGGACACCAGACCGGCGGCGCTCAGCGCGGCCCAGACGGCGGGCAGATCGGCCTTTTTGATGCCGTAAAGACCCAGACGCTGGCCGCCGGTGATCTTGACTTCCTTGATGTTATAGGCGCGGGCGACTTCGGCGATCGTGGCCAGTTCGCCCGGCGTCGCGGTGCCGCCCCACAGCCGCGGAATGACCGAATACGTGCCATCCTTCTGGATGTTGGCATGAACCCGCTCGTTGACGAACCGCGAGCGGCTGTCGTCCTCGTATTCCCCCGGCCAGGCGCACAACAAATAATAATTCAACGCCGGACGGCAGGAAGCACAGCCATCCCCGGTGCGCCAGCCCATCGCCGCGCGCACCGCGTCCTGGGTTTTCAACGTTTGCCCGATGATCGCGGCGCGTACTTCCTCATGCGTGCGATCGGTGCATTTGCACACCGCCGGAACCGTGGGACCGCTGACCTCAACGCCCAGGGTCGCGGCCAGCAATTGCCGAACCAGCGGCGCGCAGGTGCCGCAGGAGGCGGAGGCCTTGGTGCGCGCCTTCACCGCCTCATACGTCTCCAGGCCCCTGGTCTTGATCGCGGTGACGATGTCGCCCTTGCACACGCCATTGCAGCCGCAAATCTGCGCGTCATCCGCCATCGCACCCACATCAATCCCCCCCGGCTCCCCCCCGCCCTGGGCTGCCGCCTGACCGAGGATCATCCGGCCGGCGTATGCGGAGACATCGTCCCGCCGCCGGATCAGATCGAAATACCAGGCGCCATCGGTGACATCGCCATACAGCACGGTGCCTACCAGCCGGTCGGCGCGCGTCACCAGCTTGCGGTAGACGCCGCGGCGGGCGTCGCGCAGCACGATTTCCTCCTCGTCCTCCCCGGCGGCGAGCAATCCGGCGGAATACACATCGATCCCGGTGATCTTCAGCCGCGTCGCCGTGGTCTGGGCCGTGTAGGCGAGCGTCTCACCGCCCGCGAGATGATGCGCGCAGACCCGCGCCATGTCCCAGATCGGCGCCACGAGGCCGACCACCTGACCGCGATGCTCGGCGCACTCGCCGACCGCGAACACGTTGGGATTGGAGGTGGCGAGGTTGTCCCCCACCACGATGCCCCGGCCCACTTCCAGCCCCGCGTCACGGGCAAGGGCGATGTCAGGCCGGATGCCGATCGCCACCACCACCAGATCGGCGGGCACCTGGCGTCCATCGGCGAGATTGACCCCGGTGACGCGCTGCGTGCCAGTGACTTCCTCGGTCTGGCCGTTGGTGAAGAAGGCGATGCCGCGCTCGGTCAGGTCGCGTTGCAGCAGGCGGCCCGCGGTTTCGTCGAGCTGGCGTTCCATCAGTGTGGGCATCAGATGCACCACCGCCACGTCCATGCCCCGGCGTTTCAGGCCCCACGCGGCCTCCAGGCCCAGAAGGCCGCCGCCGATGACGACGGCGCGGCGATGGGAGGCGGCGGCGGCGATCATCGTATCGACATCGCTGATGTCACGGAACGCGCACACGCCGGGCAGGTTGAGGCCGGGGATCGGCGGCACGATCGGGCGCGATCCGGTGGCCAGCAGCAAACGGTCATAGCCCACCGTCAGGCCGGAGCGCGCCGTCACCGTACAGGCGGCCGGATCGATCGCCACCACGGGATCGCCGGCATGGAGGGTGATACCGTTCTCCTGATACCAGGCGCGGGAATTGATCACGATGTCATCGACCTCCTTTTCCCCGGCGAGCACCGAGGACAGCAGGATGCGGTCGTAATTCCCATGCGGCTCGGCGCCGAACACGGTAATGGCGAAGCGTGCCGGATCGAGTTTGAGCAGTTCCTCGACCGTTCTCATGCCGGCCATGCCGTTGCCGACGACGACAAGACGCTCGCGGATCGCGTTGAGCGGGAGGGAAATCATGATCGCACCATCAACCAGGGGAGGCGAACCACCATTGGCTCGCTCATGTGTCTGCACGGGACGGACCCACGGCATCGTGAGCGCCGCTGTCACGCATCCCCGGCGCCGTTGCCGGGAGACACGGAACACCCGCGTTGAACGCGGCTGGTCGTGGTTGATTAAGCAAGCACCGTGCCAGAGGGAATGATGGTTGATAAACCGGCAGGAAGAAAATACTTCCGGTGAGAATATGTTCATTAATAAGGCAATTGGCGTTAAAATGGGCGAACGGCCTGGATGATGGCGGGGTTTCAGACTGGGCCACCTGTCGCCACATGGCGCGGGTTCACATCCCCCGGTCAAGCCGCACAGTCATCAGAATAAGTCCGTAGGGGAGACGGATGTTCGCTTTTTACCGTCATCCCCCGGCTTTATCCTGATGCCTGTCCGCCGTTTCCTCACCCGGCGGCCTTCTTCGCCGCGGCTTCCTTCGCCCGCGCGACCCGCGCCATCACCTTGTCGCGCACCGCCTCGGGCAGCCCGTTCGGGTCCATCGCCATGCCGTAAATCAACTCATTATGGGCATGTAACAGGTGATGCAGGCTGAACGCGTGCATTTGCGCGTTGCGCCGCCCCTGCACGTCCTGCACATGGTTCAGCGCCTGTTTCGTGGCCTTGAGCGCGAAGGCGGGTTTGGCCGCGATCTTCACGGCCAGGGCCAAAGTCGCGGCTTCCAGTTCCGCGCGCGGCACCACCCGGTTCACCATCCCGTGCGCCGCCGCCTCATGCGCCGTGATCTCGTCGGCGGTGAACAGGAATTCCTTGGCCTTGCGGATGCCGAGTTCCCAGGGGTGGTTGAAGAACTCGACGCCGCAAATGCCGAAATCGATCACCGGGTCCTTGAACGTCGCGTCCTCGCTGGCGATGATCAGATCGCACACCCAGGCGAGCATCAGCCCGCCCGCGATCACCTTGCCCTGCACCTGCGCGATGGTCGGTTTGGAGATCGCGCGCCAGCGTTCGCACATCTCCAGATAGATTTCCATTTCGCGGCCGTAGCGGGCCTCGGCGCCCGCCGCGTCGAAGCCGGCCCAGGTGCCGATGGTGGGAAAGTCGCGCCAGGTTTTGGTGCCGTCGCCGCTGAGGTCGTGCCCGGCGGAGAAATTGCGCCCGTCGGCGGCGAGAATGATGACCTTGATGGTGTCGTCATGCGCCGCGCGGTCGAAGGCGGCGTTGAGTTCGTAGGTCATCGTCAACCCTTGCGCGTTATGCGCCTCGGGCCGGGCCATGACGATGCGCGCGACGTGTGGCGCGGGGGTTTCGGTGCGCACCTGGGTGGAGGGAACGGCTGCGTCATTCATCGCCGGGTTTCCTTGTTTTGGCCGTCAGAGACATTCCATGCGCGGCAGGGTAGCATTTCAGTTGGGCGTGCCAAGACCCCTTGGATCAGTTGCGTATCGTCTATCGGCCCAGAGCCGGTATTCAGGTGATGGATGAGACCGGCTATCACGCGCTGTGAACCGCCGGGCATCATTTCCAGCACGAGGGGTATGAATGCCTGCCGAACCTGATCCAGCCTGGCCTCTGGCTCGCCACGCAAACGGAACGTCTTAAGTTCGGCCGCGGCTTCAACGTGCTGCCGATGTGGCATCCGCCGCGCCTCGCGGAGGATGCCGCGATGGCGGATATCGTCACTGGCGGGCGCGTCATCATGGGCGTCGGCCGCGGTTATCACACGCGGGAAGTGGAAACCTTTGGCGGCCCGCTGCTCGACGCCCAGAAGAACCGCGAGGTGTTCGAGGAGGGCGTTCAGTTGATGCTGAAAGCCTTCAACGAGGAATCGTTCAGTTTCAAGAGAAAACACTTCACCGTGCCGCCGGAGGTCGATTACCGCGGCTACAAACTCAAGGAAATCACTCTCGCGCCGCGGCCCATTCACACGCCGGTGTCCATCTCCATGCCGATCGCCAGCGGGAGCACGATCGGCATGATGGCGAAATACGGATTGAAGGCGATGGTGACGCTGAACGGCGAGAAAATCCTCGACGGCGTGATCCGCGCCTGTCACGCGGCCCGCGCGAAACATGGCCAGGACGTGGTGCCCGCGTTCACCGGCTGAGCCCGAGGAAAGCCGCCCCGTTGATCGCGCGACGGAGGGGTTCTTTCCAAAAACCATGCATCGCGTGCCGCTTTCTTTCCGAAGCTGAGCGGCGCCACCGCTTTTTCCGGCGGCTGTTTAACCTGGAGGCAATCTTTAACGGCGTACTCTCTGGAAAAGCCCAGGAGACCCGTACGATGGCCGCGCCTGACCATAAGACCCGGCATACCGCCAAACGCATTCCTCAGGCCTTGCTGCTGGTCAGCGTGACACTGCTCGCGGCCGCGTCCGGCATGACCGGCATGGCGCGGCGGGCGGCGTTCCTGGGGCCGGCAATCGGCGGCATCATCGCCTTCGATCCAGCCCAGATGGTTTCATTTGAAACGGGCCTGCGTCTGATCGCGGCCCGTGACGGTCAGAAGAATTGCGTGCTCGATCTGGACGTGATGCGGCGCTCAGGCGGCAGCCTCGTGCTCGAACAGCGCCTCGCGGGCCCGGAGCATCTTTACCGCGCCCACTGGGCCGGCCCAGGCACCAGTGAAGCGGTGACGGATTGTGGTTCCGCCGCCGATTTGTTGATGTCGGTGAAGGACGTGAGCCTGATCGCCGCCGCCGCGGGCGGATTTGGCGCGGCACGTTCCCCTGGGCCGCCT
>JAYVCG010000610.1:0-6688 GCA_043750075.1 Acetobacteraceae bacterium
CTTCCAGAAACTGCCACAGTTGTTCCCGCATAACCCGGACGCGATCTCGTGGTTCACCAGCAACGATTCGCTGGCCGCCACCACCGCCTTCCGCAATGGTACCTTACAAGGCGCTTATCTGATGATCGCCGCCCGTTCGCTCGGCCTCGACATCGGGGCGATGTCTGGTTTCGACAACGATCTGGTGGACAAGGCCTTCTTCGCCGAGAACGGCTGGCGCTCCAACTTCCTGTGCAACATCGGCCATGGCGACCCGTCCGGCGTGTTCAGCCGCTCCCCGCGGCTGGAATTCGATGAGGCCTGTCTGATGGCCTGAGACGCGGTTCGCGTTTTCATGCGTGTTTTTGTTCTGGATTCCGCTCTGGGCCGCTGCACCGCCGCCGTCGTCATCATTGATGATGGCGTGACCGGCGATGGCGTCGTGGCCATGCGTGCCGAGACCTGGAAACAGGGCCACGAGGCCGTTCTTCCCCTCATGGCGCGCGACGTGCTGACCGAGGCGGGTGGCACGATAGACTGTATTGGCGTGACGATCGGCCCAGGATCGTTCACGGGGATACGGGCGGGGCTGGCATTGGCGCATGGCATTGGGCTCGCCGCCGGAGTGCCGGTGATCGGCGTGACGGTGGGAGAGGCAATCGCCCTCGCCCTGCCCGATCTGAACGGGCGGACGCTGTGGACCGTGACCGATGGCCGCCGCGGTCATGTTTTTCTGGAACGAGGCGTCGAGGCCATGTCCTTCGCGGTGGAAGCCTTACCACAGCCGCCCGGCAAGCTGGCAATCGCCGGCGGCGCCGCGAAGCAAATCGCCGCACGCCTCGCGGCACGCGATGTTGATGTCCTGCTGACCGAGGCGCGCTTTCCCTCGCCACACCACATCGCCGTGATCGCCGCACAGCGCCACGCGGGTCTGCTGCCTCCACGGGACGCATATCCCCTTTACATCGACCCGCCCCAGGCGAAACTTCCCGCCAATGCGCCGCGCCCTCCCCCCCAAACCGCGGCGCGATAATGCGCGTGACGCCGACCTCCTCTCTTCGCACATCCTCTTTTCATGGGCCGTCTGGCCATGCGATCGAGGACGCGGCCCAGGCCCATGCGGACGCGATGGCCGAAATTCACCAGGCCGCGTTTCCGGCAAGGGAAGCATGGTCGTGCGATGTGATACGTTTACAATTGGAACTACCCGCCAGCTTCGGCCTCATCGCGCCCCTGGGCGGCATGATTCTGGGCCGTGTCATGGCCGGCGAATCGGAGATCATCACACTGGCGGTGATCCCCTCCGCCCGCCGTCTGGGACTGGGCGCCGCGCTGTTGCGCGCGGCGATGGACCGCGCGTTCCGCTCAGGCGCGACGGAGATGTTCCTGGAAGTCGCGGTCACCAACCGCGCGGCCCAGATGCTTTACGCGGGGCATGGTTTCCAGCGGGCGGGTTTGCGCCGCCGTTATTATACCGACGGCACCGACGCGCTGGTCTTGCGGGCTGTTTCACCGCCCGGCGGAACCGGTCATCCCAACGAAGCCGTGACAGCGCGCGTCCCGCCGGTAATATCAACGGCCCTTATCGCTGACCCATCCCCCGGTCGAGCCGGGAGATGACGGTTTGGGAAAATACCGCTCATGCTCCGGCCTTATCCTAATGCCCATGCGGTCGAGCCGGGAGATGACGGCGAAGGGGCACGGGTCAGCAATAAGGGCAGTTGGTATAAATCATCGTCCCTTGCGTAAAAGCAACACGGTGGCGCCGTCTGGCTCGGTCCATTGCTCCAGCACGGTGTGACCTTGTTCGGTGGCGGTGCGCGGCACGTTACGCAGCGGTTCCTCGCCGCGCAGCCGCACCCGCAAAATCTGCCCCTCTGTCATGCGATCGAGCGCGATGCGGGTCCGCACGAAAGTCATCGGACATAACTCCCGTGTGATGTCGATTTCACGATCGGCGGTCAGGACGGAACACATGATACTTGATCACTCCGAATTAAGAAGAATATCCATTGCGAAACGGCCGCGTATATCACTATATGATTGAAATCATCCGCGATAAAGGGGCATTCGATGGCAGAAAATTCATCTTTCCATGCTTTGTCTTCACCCGGTTCCTCTCCCCATGGCGTGTCAGGGGAAGGCGTGCTGGGTCTGACGGCACAGATCGTGTCGGCGCATATCGGCAACAACAAGGTCGCGGCGGCCGCATTGCCGGACCTGATCCAACAGGTGTTTCACGCTCTGAACGGGTTTCAGACGGGAACGGCGGGCGTGGCGGCGCCTGTCCTCCATACGGCGCTCGCGGAACGTCCCAGACCGGCGGTGCCGGCTTCCAGATCCATCTTCGCCGAGTACCTCGTGTGCCTGGAAGATGGGAAGAAAATGAAAATGCTCAAACGGCATCTGAAAACCGCGTACGACATGACACCGGAACAATACCGGATGAAATGGGGACTCGACCCCAGCTATCCGATGGTCGCGCCGGATTACGCGAAAAAACGCTCCTCGCTGGCCAAGGCGATCGGTCTCGGCACCCGTCCGCGCGAACCGCGCCGGACCTGACGCCCGCGCCCCGATCGGTTTTTCGTCCTGGCCGTACATCCCGCGCCACGCATTCGCGGCCTCCCCCGGCTCGACCGGGGGCTCTGAACCAGCACCGTGCCGCGAGAGATCCCCTGGTCGAGCCGGGGGATGACGGTGAGAAACACCAAACTGACCCCCTGTCCCGCCGCGTCTCCATTGGACAGGCGAGGCTCATTTCGGCTACCTGGTCTTTCTGATCTGGCGTTCCCGCCAGGGCTGAGCTTTCGGGATGTTCACAAGGATGCCGATGGAATCGCGCATCGAGCGCCTGTGTGTCGAACGTGGCGTGAAAATGACGGGACAACGCAGGGTCATCGCACGGGTGTTGTCCGACGCCAGCGATCATCCCGATGTGGAGGAACTGTACCGCCGCGCCGTCCATCTCGATCAGCGCATCTCCATCGCCACGGTCTACCGCACCGTCCGCCTGTTCGAGGAGAAAGGCATCCTCGAACGGCACGATTTCGGTGGCGGCCGCGCCCGTTACGAGCCCAGTGAGCATGGCCACCATCACCACCATCTGATCGACATCGACACCGGCAAGGTGATCGAATTCGAGGATACCGAGCACGAACAGCTTATCCGCGTCATCGCCGCCCGTCTGGGCTTCGAACTCGTCTCGTTGCGGCTGGAACTTTTCGGCCGCAAACAGAAACCCGCCACAGGCCGCCGGGCCGCGCGCCAGCCGGAGGAAACCGTCAAGTGACCAGCCTGACGCCTTTCAGCGAACTCCGGGCGGGTTCCCTGGGTGTGCGAATCGCCACCACCGCCGCCGAGATCGACGCCGCGCTGGCTCTGCGCTATCGGGTTTTCTATACAGAAATGGGCGCCCAGGCGAATGCGGCGACGGCTGACAGCAAGCGGGATCGTGATGAATACGACGCGGTGGCCCATCATCTGCTGGTCGTCGATCACGCGATCGGGGCGGGACCGGAAGGCGTCATCGGCACCTACCGGCTGATCCGGCGGGAGGCGGCGGCGAAAATCGGCGGCTTTTATTCCGCCAGCGAATACGATGTCTCGATGATCGAACGCCTGCCCGGCGAGGTGATGGAACTGGGGCGGTCCTGCGTCGATGCGCGTTACCGCAACCGCTCGGTGATGCAATTGATGTGGAGCGGCATCGCCGCCTATGTCTTTCATCACAAGATCGACCTGATGTTCGGCTGCGCCAGCCTGCCTGGCACCGATACGGACGCGCTCGCGGCGGAACTCACTTATCTTTATTATCATCATCTCGCGCCGCCCGCGCTGCGGCCGCGCGCGTTGCCGCACAGGTATATCGAAATGCGGCAACTCGACCGCGATGAATTCGACCCGAGGCAGACGCTCGCCGTCTTACCGCCCCTCATCAAAGGCTATCTGCGTCTGGGCGGTTTCGTGGGCGACGGCGCGGTGATCGACGCGCAGTTCAATACGACCGATGTCGCCGTGGTGGTGAAAACCGATCTGATAACGGAATCCTATTACCGCCATTACGAACGGCGGGTACGCGACACGCCGGACTGAGCACGAGCGCATGACATTTTTTGCTTCGCTGATCGCGGCGCGTGGCTGGCGCGCTGACCTGATCGCTCTCGCGGCGGGCGCACTGGCGGCGCTGGCCTTGCCGCCTTTCCACGTCCTGCCGGTTTTGCTGGTGGCGTTCCCTCTGTTGCTTGGGCAGATCGACATGGCCGGACACGCCCGCACCGCCGCGCGGCGTGGCTGGTGGTTCGGATTTGGCCATCATTTGTTCGGGCTCTACTGGATCACCGAGGCGATCCTGATCGAGGCGGCGCGGTTCTGGTGGTTCGTGCCGATCGCGGTGCCCTCGCTCTCGGCCTTGCTGGCGGTGTTCATCGCGCTGCCGGCCTGGATCGCCTGGCATGCCGCGCGCGGGGCGGCACGGGTGATGGTCCTGGCGGGCGGCTGGGTGCTGGCCGATCTCGCCCGCCAGTTCATCGGCACCGGCTTTCCCTGGAATCCCCTCGGCAGCGTCTGGGCCATTCCTGGGCTTGCCGGGGATGTGATGCTGCAAACGGCCTCATTGGTTTCCGTGCATGGTCTGACCCTGGCCACGATCGCGCTGGCCTGCGCGCCGCTGCTGTCCGCGCGTGGCCGGGTGCTGTGCCTGGGTATGCTGCTGGCCTGGATCGGGTTCGGTGTGGCGCGCGTGGCGGCGCCCTCGCCGCCCGATCAGGACATGACCGTCGTGCTGGTGCAGGGCAACGTGCCGCAGGGCCAGAAATGGGATCCGCTGCTGCTGAACACGGTGTTCGAGCAGTATCTGCGCCTGACGGAAGAAGGCCTGGCCGCGGCGGGTTCAGGCCCGCGCGTGGTGGTGTGGCCGGAGACCGCCAGTCCGTTTCAGTTCTCCACCGACGCCAACGCGCGGGAAGCGGTCGCGGCCTGGGGACAGGGCATGCCGGTTCTGGCGGGCTCGGTGCGCTTCGATGCTGAAGGCCGGCCGCGCAACACCCTGTTCGCGTTGACGGGCACGGGCGCCATCGCCGCTTTGTACGACAAATGGCAT
This sequence comes from Acetobacteraceae bacterium, assembly GCA_043750075.1. Classification (GTDB taxonomy): domain Bacteria; phylum Pseudomonadota; class Alphaproteobacteria; order Acetobacterales; family Acetobacteraceae; genus Rhodopila. The sequence goes on from JAYVCG010000610.1 coordinate 5,081, forward strand.
CTGGTGCCGTTCGGCGAATATCAACCCAACTGGATTCCGATCGGCATTCAGATCGTGCCGGGTGGAGGTTTCGCGCGCGGCCCAGGACCGGCGACACTGCGAGTGGAGGGGTTGCCTCCGGTTGGGGCGCTGATTTGTTATGAGGCGATTTTTCCTGGTCAGGTGGTGGATGAAAGTGATCGTCCGGCCTGGATGGTGAATGTGACGAACGATGCGTGGTTTGGTACCTCGACCGGTCCGCGGCAGCATCTGGCCGCTGCACGGTTGCGTGCGGTGGAGGAGGGGTTACCACTTTTACGTGCCGCGAATACGGGTATCTCTGTCGCATTTGATGCGAAAGGTCACGAAATTACTCGGTTAGGGATGGAGCAAACTGGTTTTCGTACGGTTGCATTACCATCTCCTCTTCCCATCACCTTTTTCGCGCGAGTCGGACTGTGGGGACCAGGGCTGATGGCGGCGTCTGTGCTCGCGTTAGGGTTGTTAAACCGCCGGTCGTGATGGCATTCTGGAGCATGTTGGCGCGATATATTCAAAAAATATATAATCCCTCGCGTTGAAACATGGATCGGCAAATTAATCAGACCGTTGACAATTTTCGGTTGTGGCGTTAAAGGGATGGTAATGGAAGCGCGAAAAACGCCAACCGGCGGATACATTCCATGCAGTTTCGCGGCCGTACGGTTGTATGGTCTCCCCAGGTGACAAATGTGAAAGGGACGCACACATGGCTATCGCCGATCAGACAGTCGCGGTTGACCGGGAAGGGCGTCCCAGCCCCATTGATGTGCATGTGGGCTCCAGGGTGCGATTGCGCCGCACCTTGCTCGGCATGTCGCAGGAACGTCTGGGGGAGGCTCTGGGCCTGACGTTCCAGCAGGTCCAAAAATACGAACGCGGGGTCAATCGCGTGGGCGCGTCACGGCTTTTCGATCTTTCCCGCGTTCTGGACGTGCCGATCAGCTTCTTTTTCGATGACATGCCCGACAGTCTGACCTCGACGTTCGGCATGCAAAGCGCCCGCCGCGCGACCGGTTTCGCCGAGCCTTCCGACTCCTTCAATGATGACACGCTGAACCGGCGGGAGACGCTGGAGCTGGTGCGTGCCTATTACCGCATCACCGATCCGGCGATTCGTAAACGGGTGTTTGAACTCATCAAGTCAATGGGACCGGCGGACGCCACGACCTGAGCGGGTAAATTCGTTTAGTCTTGCAACTGTGCGTTATCGAACACCGGGTTGCGTACCCTGTGCAGAACTCGCGTCAACGCATTCGCCAGATCGCGTTTCTCCGCTTCGCCCAGTACCTGACCGATTTCCTCGTCGATGCCATGACGGGTCAGGCTGAGGCGGGGCACGCGGCCATCGCGTTCCACCAGCGACACGGACAGCCAGCCGGCCGGTAAGATGGTTTCCCGCCGTCTGCCCGCGGGATCGGTGCGAATGATCCGCAGTTCGGTTTCGCTCAGCAGGATCAGTTCCACCGCCCGCGCCTGCCGCGTGTTCAGATGCAGCATCAGCAGCACGAGGCCCGCTTCCAGCACGCTGAACGGCAGCACCATCCAGGCGCCCATGAGCCAGAAGCGCAGGCTGACCAGCAGCGCCAG
>JAYVCG010000611.1:0-4181 GCA_043750075.1 Acetobacteraceae bacterium
GCCAGCAGCGGACTGGCGCAGGGCGCCAGGGGATTGAGCGCGTAGGTCAGACGCGGCAGCCCGCCCGAGGGCCCCTTGATCCGCGTGACCGCCCGCCACTTCCGCGCCTCCAGCCGCGCCTGCGCCACCTGGCCGCGCTCGTCCCGGATGACGGCCCACAAAGCGGTGGCCTCAAGGGCGATGAGGGTCCGCAGCGCATGGGGCAGGTCCGGATCGCTTTCCGCCGGGATCGCCAGCGCCGCGCCCAGACCGTCCGGGAAAAGCGCCAGGCCGCGCCAGCACAGCGGCATGAACACATCCGCGGCGGCGACAGCGCGCATGATGAGCATCGCATTCGCCATCTCCCGGTCGCTTCCGGCATCTTGCGCGTGATGGCGCAGCAGCTCCTCCAGCTTCACCGCCAGGCCAGCGTCGCCAAGCCCGCGGCGGAGCCAGTAGGTCAGCGTGCCGGTCTGGATCGCGGCCACCGCCTCGGCCGGTTCGGTGGCCATGGCGAGCGCCAGCGTGCGGTTGTTCCACACCGGCAGCGCCCCCAGCCTGAACGGCCGTGCCGCCCTGGGCGGGGGACGCGCGGCGACGCGGCGGCCGCGTACGCTGCCCGGATCGCGCAACAGCGTGGGGGAGGGGCGATGGTCGGGATCCTCGGCGAGCATCCCGCGCACGATGTCGGTCAGAAGGGGCGGCAGGCGCTCGCCGCCGGTGATCGCCGCGAAATCGCCGATTTCGAGTTTGCGGTGCAGGATCGCCCGGTCATCCATTCCCTCCATGGGCGGATGGCCAAGCGCCAGCGTCACCAGCAGCACGGCGAGGGCATAGACATCGTCGGCGATCTGCCCATCGCCGCGGGCGGCGGGATGGCACAGGGCGGTGGCGGGCGTCTCGCACACCGCGGGCTGGTGCATCGCGGGGGGGGCGGCCCAGGCGGCGCCGAGGGTGAGGGGATGGTTGGCGGCGGCGAGGAAAACGTTGTTGGGACGGATGGCGCGATGGGTCAGGCCGCGGTTGTGCAGATCTTCCAGCAGCCCGGCGATGGGCCGCAACACGCGGTCGAGCAGCGCCGCTTCCGGCCAGGGCCGCGGATCGGCGGACACGGGCGGACCGGCGGGCGCCTGGCAGATGACGTAAAACGCGTCCTGCCCATCGAGGGGAGGGCCCAGACCGTGCGCCAGCGGCAGCAACATCCCCTCAATGCCGGTGAAGACGGTTTGCAGCGCGCGGGCGCGTACCGGCGCATGGCGGGTGACGCGGAACGCCATCGCGCTCCCCCGGCCTGGGCCGCGCCGGTCCGTGGCCGCGAACACCGGCAGACCGCCACCGGCATCGGGGAGAGGGGCGTTCACATCGACGAGGTAATGACCGCCGACGGGGTTCTGTTCAGATGTCCCGGTCATCGTTCCGTCACACCGCCGTCTCCATCGGGGCCTTGTCCGGCTCCTGCTCTGCCCTTGGCGCCGCCGCGGCCTGGCGGGTGGCGTGCATGTCGATCAGGGACTGTTCGTAATGCGCCGTGAACGTGGCGATGTCGCCGATCGTGGCGGTCCAGTTGGCTTCAGTGAACAAGGAACGATAGTGTTTGAGCAGGGCGGGCCCGGTGGCGAGGGTAACGGCGGTTTCGACATAACTCTCAATCGTTTCGGTGATGCCCAACGTGGCGCCGATGGCCTGGGACAGACGCCCGGCCATGCGGGAGGCGAAGGCCTCGCCCATCAGCGTGACCACCGGCAAGCCCATGCGGATGGCGTCGCTGGCGATGGTGCCCGCGTTGTAGGGAAACGTGTCCAGGAACAGATCGGGCAGTGCCAGACGGGCCATGTACTCAGCGGGGTCCACGCGCCCGGCGAACAGCACCCGCGCCGGGTCCACGCCCGCGATCATCGCGCGCATCCGCAGATTGCGGCACGACCAGTCATTGTCCGCCACCAGCCACAGCACGGAATTCCCGGCGCGGCGGAGAATGTCCATCCAGGCGGCGAACATCGGCTCGGTGATCTTGTAATGATTAGACCTCTTGCGAAACCGAATCAGATGGGATCAGCAAGCTCCATATTGTAGATGGCGGCGATGAGGTTGAAGCGTAATCCGAAGCGCTTGCGGCGATTTCTGTATCGATCGGCAATGATCTTGAAGCGCTTGAGGAATCCCATCACGTTTTCGATCAGGATTCTCTTTCTGGACTGTTCCCGGTTCGCGCGCTTCTGTTCCCTGGTCAACGGTTTTTTCTTGGATTTCTTGGTGGGGAGGCTGGTGTTGGCGTGTTCATCCCGCAGGCCCTGGTAACCGGAGTCGGCAATGACCTCGGAGGTTTCCCGGAAGCGAACCCCTGAACAGGTGAACAGTTTCCTGTCATGCTGGCGGCCGGGCGCCATATGCGTGCAGATGATCCGTTTGGTTGCCTTGTTGACGACCACCTGCGTTTTCAGCGTATGGCGTTTTTTCTTTCCGGAATAGCATCGGCGCTGTTTTTTTTGGCCGCTCCACGGGCGATTCCGTGGCATCGACCAGGAACACCTCGAACGCCGCGGCGTTCTCCAACAACGCCTTGCGTCCCGGAAGATGGAAGATCCCGCTGGCGATCAGCGTCTTCTCCACCCAATGCACCGTGCGGCAGCAGGCGCTTTCGCTGATGCCATGACTTCCGGCGATGTGGAAGTACGTTCGGTATTCGCGCAGATACTCAAGGGTCAGCAGCAACCGGTCGGCCATCGGCAATGCAGCGGGTCGTCCGCCACGTTCATGTGCCTTCTTGCCCGCCGCGTTCAAGACCTCCAGCATTTTCTCGAATGTCTCCTTTTTGACCCCGGTCAGGCGCCGGAATTTCTCGGCTTTCAACATCCTCGCCTTACGGTACTTCATGGCCAAATCCCCGTGCCTGCCGGGGAACCAAGCCATAAAATGATTGCGATGAGGTTTCGCAAGAGGTCTATAGAAAAAATAACCATGATTCGAAGCGACGAATTGCGCACGGAAACCGTCGCGTCGTCTCATGCGGGAGTCTCTGAGAAAATTGGAACGCAGTGGCGCTATCAGTTCTTACGGCACGATTTTGTGAAGGTGTCCAAACTCTCGTCCGGGGGTGGATTCAACCTCACGCGATGCCCTTGACATCAAAATGCCTGCCCGCCGCCGCCTTCTCCCGCTCCAGCAGCGCCTTCTTGCGCGGCACGCCCCAGCGATACCCGGTCAGGTCGCCATCCTGGGCGATCACGCGATGACACGGCACCGCCAGCGACACCGGATTCGCGGCGCAGGACCGCGCCACCGCCCGCACCGCCTTTGGCTCCCCCATCATCCGCGCCACCGCGCCATAGGTCCGCGTCTCGCCCGCCGGGATCTGGCACAGGGTCCGCCACACCCGCTGCTGGAATACCGTGCCGCGCAGATCGAGCGGCAGGGCCAGCGCCTGTTTCGGTTCCTCCAGAAACGCCAGCACGGCGCGGATCGTGTCCGCGAGGCCCTCATCGTCCGCCAGCACCGCCGCGCGCGGAAACCGGCGCCGCAGATCGCCCATCAGCGCGTCGTCGGGCTCCGCGAAGCCAAGGAAACAGACGCCTTTTTCCGTCGCCCCCACCAGCAGGCGGCCAAACAGGCAATCGGCGAAGGCGGCGCGGATCGTCTCCCCTTGCCCGCCCCGCCGCGCCGCGCCGGGCGTCATGCCCAGAAGCGCGCCGGTTTTCTCATACACCCGGCTTTCGGAGCCGAACCCGGCCTCGGCCACCGCGTCCACCACCCGCGTTCCCCCCGCCAGCGCCGCCTGAAGCCGCCTCGCGCGCACGCCTTCAGCGTAACTGCGCGGCGTGACACCGGTATGGTCGCGGAACATCCGCAGGAAGTGGAAACGCGAATACCCCGACCGGGCCGCGAGCGTGTCCAGCGACGGCATCCCCTCCGCCGCCCCAATGAACCCGCACGCATCCTCCACCACCGCCTGGGCCAGGCGGGCGCGCTCGCCTTTCGGGTCGCAGCGTTTGCAGGCGCGGAATCCGGCCGCCTCGGCTTCGGGCGGCGACCGGAAGAACCGCGTATTCTTGCGCAAAGGCCGAGGCGACGGACAGGCCGGCCGGCAGAATACGCCCATGGTCGAAACCGCATACAGGAAATCGGCGCCGGCCTGACGATGGAGGACCAGATCCCAGAGATGCTCTTCCGAAACCCGGTCGATGATGTGTGTGTCTTGCATGGTT
>JAYVCG010000612.1:0-6733 GCA_043750075.1 Acetobacteraceae bacterium
CCACGGCGCCACCGTCACGCGCCAGAGAGAGGCGGCGTGTGGCGTGGGTCGGCAGAATGCTCCGGTTGAGATCCTGCCCAAGGGGCGCGCGGGTCACGGTACGCCGCCCCGCGGCGTTCAGCAGGGCGATATCTCCCCTGGATGACACCAGCGCGGTTCCCGTTCCGGCGAACGGCCGGATCACGAAAGTGGGATCGCCGAACCCGGCATCAACGACGCGGCGTGGTCCCGCGCCCGCCGCGCCCCAGGCGAAGACGGGATACAGGCCCTTGTCCAGCACATCGCCCGCCGCCAGCAGCGTGGCGCCATCGGCGCTCCAGGCCACACGGGGCATGCCGTTCCCTTTCAGGCCGGTGACATCCGGGCGTGTCAGCAGCGCCAGCGTGGTCCCGTCGCGCACTTCCACCGCCACGATATCCTGGAACCCGAGCGCCAGGCGCGTGCCGCCGGCATTGAACGCGATTTGATAGGGCCGCTGCCCGGCTTCCATCCGCGTGATGAGCAGACGGTGGCCGATGGGCGCGTAAAGACGCACCGATCCATCATAGGCCGCCGCCGCGAGCCGCCCGTCCGGCGCGAAAGCCACGCCGCCCACCCGTCCGGTGTAATTGGCATCGGAAAAAACCTGCCGCCACGTCGCCGTGTTCCAGGCGCGAATGCCGTTGGCGCCGCCCAGACCCGCCGCCAGCCTTGTCCCATCGGCGGAAATGGCCAGCGCCACCGCCACGTTCGGCAACCCTTCGAGCCGGCGCGTGACCTGACCCGTGGTGAGGTCGAAAATCAGCACGGTTTCCTGAAGCCCGTCGCGAGAGGTCCATCCGCTCACCGCGGCCCAGAGTCCATTCGGGGCCACCGCGACGGCGTAGAGCTTGCCTTCATCCGCCGTCACGATCGACGGCGGGCGCAGCACGCTCAGAAGGCGCACCTCCGGCAGGGACCAGACCCGCGCGGTCTTGTCGTCGCTCGCGGTCACCAGGATACGCCTGGCGGCGTCGGTGGCGGCATCGTTCGTGCGGGCCTCATGGGCGCCGGTTTCGATCCGCAGCACCGGCACAGTGTTCTGTGCCCCTGGGTTCTGTGCCCCTGGGTTTTGGGCCCCTGGATTCTGGCTCCCTGGGTTTTGTGCTCCCGCGTTCCGTGTCCATGCCACGTCCATGGTCATCAACAGGCATATCAGGATCAACCGGACCATCGCGCCTCTCCCGCGCCACACCCTCGCCGCATGGGCCAGGGCCGGACGCATCACTGTTCCACCGTCGGCTTCAGTCCGCGGCAATACTCCTTGGGCACCGCCGCGTTCGCCAGGATCTCCACCCGCCGCTGGATCTGCCATTGCTCCTCCGCCGTGTAGGACGAGCCTGGGGAGAACGGCTTCAGACAGCGCGGACCATACCCCGCCACCGTGATCGTGCCGGTGAAGCCCTTCGCCCTCAGGAACTCGCCCAGGGCGGCGGCGCGCTGGAGGGAAAGGATTTCGTTGCGGGCGGCGTTGCCACGCGGATCGGAGTGACCCGCCAGCACCAGGGCGGACGCCACCGAGGCCCGCACGCTCTGCCACCAGCGTTCGGCGAAGGCCCGCCCGGCCGGGGTCATCTGAGACCCGTTGGACTCGAACGTCACCGGCATCAGCCGCGGGCGGGGTATGAGATCGCGGAACGCCCCTGGCACCAGCACCGCGTCCAGCCCGCCCGGCGCCCCGGCGCGCGTGTGCGGCAGAGGCGCGGTTTCCGGCGGCACCAGCATCTGAGTTTCGCTGGCGCGTTGCTGCGCCAGCAGGGCGGCGGCTTCCGGCACCGGCGGATCATCGCGCTCGGGGTCCTGCATCGCGACCAGCAGATCGCTGTAGAGTTTCGCCGCGTCCGGCCAGTTCCGTTCGGCATGGGCGGCCTCGGCGAGGCCCTGCACCACGGGCCACACCGGCGCCACCCGCCGCGCCTTTACATACCGCTCCCGTGTTTCCATTCCCTGAACTGTTCCCTGGGTCATTCCCTGGGCCGCGCGCGCCAGTTCCGCCAGAATCAGCGCGGCCTGACGCCGTTTCGGCCGCACCACGTCCGGATCGCAGCCCGGCACGCCGCCTATGTCGAAACCCTCGCGTTCCAGCGCTTCCCGGTCGCGCGCGGCAATCGCGCCGTCCAGCCGCTTCAACGCCCGCGCGCACGTCGCCTCCGTCTGCCCCTGGGCGTCCGGCATGAGCGGGGGTGTCAGGCCCAGGGTAAGGATCAGACAAGGTTTGAGCCATATCGATCTGGCCGCACCGAGTATCCCGGATCGCGCCATTGTCATTCCTCTGTCAGGTCTTCGCTGTACTTCCGGGCACACGATAGCGCCAGATTTACAGGAACGGAACTGTTTCCGCCGTTATCCTGACATTCGCACCGGACCGCGTCCGCGCCGCGCGGCACGGGCCGGAGAGAAGTTGTATCGATAGGTTTTCGCATTGATCCGCCGCCGTCTTTCTCCCATCAGGCCCGGCGGCCTTTCCACCGTCATCGCCCGGCTCATGCGGGGAATGACGATGGAGAGGGTGCAAGGACGGCAGATACACGGCGGAGTTGTTTGATTCTCCGTCACTCCCGTTTTTATGTATTAATGCAAACCATGTGTTTTTTCATCCCCGGCGGACGTTCCACATGTAAGCGGCGGCGCCTTCGATGAGACCGGACAGGCTGCTTCTGAAAGCCGTGCGAATCTGGAACTGTCCGCACAGCACGAACGGCACCGTTTCGATCGCCCGCGCGTGGATCGCGTCAGCAAGCGCCGTGCGTGTTTCCGGTGTGGTGGCGGTGGTCCATTCCCGTGTCATTTGCTCGATTTTCTCGTCCTCGAACCAGCCCGCCCAACCCTTGGCGCCCAGACCGCGCAGGGCGAAATGCTCGACGGGGGTGGTGATGATGGAGGAAGGGGACCAGGTATGGAAAATCGACCAGCCGCCTTTTTCCACGGGCTCCTTGTTGGAGCGGCGGTTGGTCAGGGTGGCCCAGTCGACGGCGGCGAGTTCGACGTTCATGCCCATTTTCTTGAGCAAATCGTACGTCACGTCGCCCATCGGACCGATGGTCGGCACATCGGAAGGGCTGATGATGACGACTTTCTCGTTGTTGTAGCCAGCGTCTTTCAGCATGGCCCGCGCCTTGTCCAGGCTGCCTTGCATCTGCTCCGTGGCGATTTCCCGCCCGTAAGGCGTGCCGCAGGGGAACATCGCCCGGCAGGTGTTGTAGGAGGCGGGATCGCCTCCGGTGATCGAGGCCATGTAGTCTGTCTGGGTGACGACCATCATCACCGCGCGGCGGATGGCGACGTTATTGAACGGCGCCTGAAGATGGTTGAACCGCAGGATGCCGTTGAAGCCGCCCGGATTGGCGCTGCCGATCCTGATGTCGGGATTTTTGCGCAGTTGCGGGATCAGATCGGGCTGGACCTGTTCGTACCAATCGACCTCCCCCGCGGTCAGCGCGGCGGCGGCGGTGGCGGGCTCCGGGATGGTTGGCCATTCCAGCCGGTCGAAATGCGCGATCTTGCCGCCCGAGGTGTATTCGGCTGGTTCGGATCGCGGAATGTAATCCGCGTTTTTGGTGTAGCTCGCGAAGGAACCGGCGGTGAATTCACTGACGTTGAACTTATAGGGGCCGCAGCCGGTGGGATCGGTGATCTGTTTGAAAGGGTCGGTTTTGGCGATATGCTCGGGCACCATGAAGGGTATCGAGGCGCTGCCGCGGGTGATCGCTTCCAGAAAAATCGGCACCGGGCGCGTCATGGTGATTTTCAGCGTGCGGTCGTCTTGCACACCCCAGGTATCGACGAATTGCGCCACCGTCTGGCCGAAGGTTTCCCGCCCGGCCCACCGTTTCAGACTGGCGATGCAATCCTGGGCCCGCACCGGTTCGCCGTTGTGGAATTTCAGGCCCTCGCGCAGTTTGATCGTGTAAACGCGGCCATCTTCTGAAAGCGTGTGGCCCTCGGCCATCTGCGGTTTGATTTCTTTCTTGTTGTTGATACCGAACAAGGTGTCATAAACGGCCCATCCATGATTGGTCGTCACCAGGGAAGTGTTGAATACCGTATCAAGCGAATAGAGCGATGTCAGTGGCACCACGCGCAGCGTTTTCGCGCGCGCGGTCTGGGCGTGGACGGCGGGCGCGGCCAGCGCCGATGCGGCGGCGGCGGTGGCCTGAATGAATGCGCGGCGTTTCATGACCTGATTTCCTCCCTGTGTGCTCGCGGTCAGTATGCCGCGGAGACTGGCCGGCACAAACCAAGGAGGGCAGCCGGCCCATCAGTCAGGGGAAAGAGGCCCTGAAATCTCGTTTTTCATCCTTCGCTCGCCACGAACACGACCGGATGGGTGGAGCGGGCGGCGATGACTTCGGCGGCATCGCCAAAGGACAAGGTCTCGCCCGGCCGCCGCCTGACACCCATCACGATCAGGTCATGCCGCCCGCTTTTCAATTGTTTCAGGATGGCGTCTTCCGGGGCGCCGCGCAGCGCCACCGGCTTCACGAAGACACCCTGTTGTTCGCCCAAAAGAACGATCTCCCGCAACACGGCGTCCCGGTTGTCCTCCGCCGTCCACCGTGGGCGATGCCGCGCGGCGCGGCCACGGGATTTGCTTTCCGCGTAGAGCGCCGTGACGGTGGAATGACCGCCGCGGGCCAGGGCGATGGCCAGCTCCGCGCCGTGCCGCGCGGAACTGGTTCCTGAAACGGGCACCAGAATGTCGCGCGGGGGGGCATCCCAGGAGCGGCTTTGGGTGGCATCCGCGTGAACGATCGCGAAGGGGCCGTCGAATTGTTCCACCACGCGGGCCAGACGTTCCGAGAAGCGTCCTTTCTCATGAACCGGTTCCATGCCCAGTACCAGAAAATCGTATCCTTTCTTCGCCTGTTCCGACATCATCTGCTCGATGGACGTGTCCTGGCGGGGTATTTCCGCATCCAACAGGGAGGCCGTTGTTGCAGCGTCTGGCCCGCGGACCTGTTCACCCGCGGCCTTGACGGCGGCTTCCGCTTTCAGCGGGATCATGGAATCGGGCATGCCGGCTGGTAAAACGGTCGTCACGATACGGCGTGTGATGGTCATCAGTCCCACGAGACGCGATGCCAGATGGCCGCTGGGGCTGTCATCGACCGTCAGCAGCACGCGTTCCAGATGACCGAAGAAACCACGCGCCTCGCTGGCCTCGCGTTCGATGCGGTCTTTTTCATCCGGCCGTAAAGGGACGCGCGCCAAAGCCCAGCGGAGCATGGGGGGCATGGCCATGGTGGTGATGATGGCCATGACGACGATGGAGGTGAACAGCGCCTCATTCAGCACGCCCATGCTCAGGCCCAGGGTGGCGACGATCACTTCGGTGGAGCCGCGCGCGTTCATGCCGCAGGCCAGCGCCAGGGATTCCCGCATGGTCAGATCGCCCAATCGTCCGCCGATGAAGGCGCCCGCGAATTTACCAGCGCTGGCGATGACGATCATGCCCAGGGACAGCAGCAGCATGGAGGGGTTGGCCAGGGCGGCGAGATCGGTGTGCTGTCCCGCGAGGCCGAAGAAGATGGGCATGAACAGGGCGACGATCAGTCCGCGCAACTGCCCGTCGATGTGTTTGGTCAGGATGGGGGACTGGCCCACCAGGATGCCGGCCACGAACGCGCCGAGAATGGTATGGACACCGATGGCGTGGGTAATCATGGCCATCACGCCGGTGAATACCAGGATCATGGTGATGACCGGCAATTCCATGACGAATTTATCGTTGGTCCAGCGGATCAGCAGAAACACCAGGCGCGGCCCGAAGGTGAAGCTGGCGGCGAGGAACAGCGCGGTGCCGATGACGCTCTGACCGGCCGTGACCAGATCGATGCCGCCGTGCCGCGCGAGGCCGAAGGTGATCGCCATGATGATCCAGCCGATCGTGTCGTCCACGATGGCGGACGCGACGATGATCTGTCCCACCAGGCGGCGCATGAAGCCCACCTCGCGCACGACCATGGCGACGATTTTCACCGAGGAAATGGATAATGCCGTGCCGAGGAACAAGGCCGTGATGAGCCGCCGGTCAGGATCGGGAACGAGGGAGGCGGGCATCATCTCGCCAAGCGCGAAACCGAGGGCGAAGGGGATGATGATGCCGGCGAAGGACACGGTGAAGGCGGCGCGTTTGGCTTTCCGCACGACAGAAAGATCGGTTTCCATGCCGGTGAGCAGCAGCATCAGCAAGATCCCGAACTGCGCGACCGCGTCGATCATGCTTTTCTGCGCGCCGCTTTCGGGGAACACGGTTTGCTGAAGATCGGGCGCGATCATCCCGAAGACCGATGGGCCGAGGAAAATCCCGGCGATCAACTGGCCCATGACGGCGGGCTGGCCGATCCGCTGCATCGCCTCTCCCAGCAGGCGGCCGCAGAGCAGCAGGAGAATGATCTGCGCGAGAAAGATGATCTCGGACGGTTTGTCCGGCCCGGTTTCAGCGGCGAACGCGTGACCCGCCAGGACCAGCGGCGCGAGCGCCACCCATGCCCATCCCCATGAGCATGGTGATGGGCGCATGTCCAGAAGCCAGGATTTTCGTTTTATCACGGCTGGCGGCCACCTCATGGGTCAGGATACGTCAGGTGTCACGCCGTGGATGCCCCGGCCGCCTCACGGCCCCATGTTCGACCGGATGGCGGGTATCACGAGACATGCGCTTGTTTCGTGACCATCACACATCACATGGCCGTTTTCCCTCGGGACGGGCGGG
>JAYVCG010000613.1:0-6143 GCA_043750075.1 Acetobacteraceae bacterium
GATCGAGACGGAGCCGAGCGACCAGTACCACAGCCCGAGCGTCGCCATCAGCAGCACGAACAGGATGGACGAGCCTCCGAGGTAGCCGATGCCGAGGGAACGGTCGAGGAAGTCGGCCAGCGTTGTCCCGGCCGTCGTGGTGGCGACGATCACGGCCCAGTACAGGAAGGGGTGGAACCGCCTGCTGGCGATCTGCGCGGAAACGGCGGCGACGAGGACGGTAGCGAAGATCAGGGTGCCGACCAGGTATCCCAGCTTCAGCGTCATGGTGACCGCGTCCCCCGCGGTCTCGCCCAGGGTAGTCGCGGCCACCTTGATGACCCAGAACGCGAGGGTGACCTCGGGAACCTTGCTCAAGGCTCGCTGCGTGGTGCGATTCATGCGACCTGTTCCTTCACGGGATTGGGCGATTCATTTATGGTTCGACATGTCTTGGAGGAAGGCGCGGGATCGTGGCCGGTTCCATGACATCGATGACGGCGGTCCAAACCCGGACGGGCTGCGGCGTGTCCGGGCGTGCCGCGGGAAGCCCCGATGTCCAGCCGCGCGACGCAGGTGGGACAAGACGGACCGGCGAATGCCGGCGGGGATTCGGGCTTCGTCAGGCATCGGGATCCGCCCGGAAAACCAAACCGGCGCGCAGTCCCGGCCCGGCGTCCTCCAGCAGCAGGCAGGCGCCGTGCAATTCGGCGACCGCGGCGACCAGGCTCAGCCCCAGCCCGTTGCCCGGCGTGGTGCGGCTCCGCTCGCTGCGGTAGAAACGATCCGCGAGGCGTGGCAAGTCCTCCGGTTTCACACCGGGACCATCATCCTCCACGGCTAGGCAAGCGGCTGTCCCAGGGTCGCGGGACAGGCGAATGCCGATGCGCGTTCCCGCCGGGGTGTGGCGCAGGGCGTTCTCCACCAGATTGGCGATCGCCTGGGTCAGCAACTCCTGGTCGCCGCGGACAACGACGCCGGGCACCACCTGGACGTCCAGGGAATGGCCCGCCTCCTCGACGTCCGGCCGGTAGGCGTCGGCGACGGCCTCGGCCACGGCGCTCAGGTCCACGTCGCGGAACCCGGCGCGGGGCGAAGCCCCCTCCACCTGCGCGATGCGCAGCAGGGCGGCGAACGTGTCCAGCAGCCCCTCCGCCTCGCGCAGCGCGCCATCGACGGCGATCTCGTAATCCCCGACCGAGCGCGCGTGGGTCCGCGCGTCCTCCAGGCGCTGGCACAGGCGCGACAGGGGCGTGCGCAGGTCGTGCGCCACATCGCTCGACACTTGGCGAAGGCTTTCCATCAAGGCGCCCATGCGATCCAGCATGTGATTCAGCGTGCCCGCGAGCCGGTCCAGGTCATCGTTCGTGCCCCTCAGGGGAACGCGCCGGGCGAGGTCGCCCTCGATGATCGCCTCCGCCGTGCGGGCGATCGCGTCCACCCTGGCCAGGAACGTCCGGCTGACCAGGACGCCCCCGCCAATGCCGAGCAGGGCCGCCAAGCCGACGGTCCACAGGAAGGCGGTCGCGACCGCCTCCTCCACCTCGGCGACGCGGCCGAGGTCGTCGCCGACCACGAGCATGACGCCGCCGCCGAGATCCGACGCCAGGGCGCGCACCCGTTCCCGCCGGCCATTGTCCTCGGACGCCTCCGGCACCTCGACGATCGTCCAGCCCGGCCGCGGCGACGCGGAAATGGGTATCTCGCCCGCGAGACGCCTGCCGTCCCGATCGACCAGCAGGTAGTCAAGCGCGCTGGCTCCGCGCCCACGCGTCCGCACGGTCGCCAGCAGACGATCCAGCCCGCCCCGGCGGAACTCCTCCCGCAGAAACGTGACCTCGGTTTCGATCCGCGTGGTCATTTGCCGCTCCAGGGCCGAACGCGCGGCAAGGAACACGGCCGCACCCAGCATGAGGGCCGAGACGGCGAACACGACGACATAGAGCGCCGCGAGCCGGAAACTCGCCGTGCGGAGAAGCCTGGGCATCCAGGGATCAGGGAGCGGGCGCACGCAGGGCGTATCCGGCGCCGCGGACGGTGTGGATCAGCTCCGGATCGCGGCCGCCGCGGCTGATCTTGCCGCGCAGGCGGCTGATGTGGGTCTCGACGATGTTGGTGCGGGGATCGAAGTGGAAGTCCCACACGCCCTCCAGCAGCATGGTCCGCGTCACCACACGGTTGGCGTGGCGCGCCAGGAACTCCAGCAGGCGGAACTCGCGTGGCTGCAGCTCCACCCGTTCGCCGCCGCGCGTCACCGTGCGTTTCAGCAGGTCCAGCTCCAGGTCGGCAACGCGGAGCATGATGGGCACGTCGGACAGGGGCGGGCGGCGGGCCAGGGCGTTCAGCCGGGCCAGGAGCTCGGCGAAGGCGAACGGCTTGACCATGTAGTCGTCGCCGCCGGCCTCCAGCCCCTGCACCCGGTCCCCCACCCCGCGCAGCGCCGTCAGGAACAGCACAGGCGCCTTCACGCCCGCGCCACGCAGCGTGCGCACCAGACCCAGGCCGTCGAGGCCGGGCAGCATCCGGTCCACCACCAGCACGTCGTATGTGCCGCCCGCGGCCATGACGAGGCCATCCTGCCCATCCGCCACATGGTCCACGACATGGCCGTGCTCCCGCAGGCCCCGTGCGATATAGGCGGCGGTTTCCATGTCGTCCTCGATCACCAGCACCTTCATGGGATGGCCTTCACCATTGTCGCGATGCCCAACCGCATTCGATTCGGGACGCCGCCGGGAAGGCGGCGTCCCCCGGCGCATGCCCTGGGCGCTTGTCAGTCATTGTCCTCGCCGTCCTGGCCGCCATTGTGGGTCGCGGTCACCTGTCCGGTCTGCGCGTCCACCAGTACGGTCTTGACGCCCTGCGCTCCGGTCGCGACCTCGACCGCGATGTGGGTCGTGCCTCGCTCCCGCGACACGTCGGCGCCGACGGCCCGGCCGCCCGTCTGCTGCTCGGCCGTCGCGATGGCCTGCTGCAGGCTCACTTTCATGTCGGCGAGCGCGGCCGCGTCCCGCCGGTCCTGATCACCCTCCTTCGCCTGCGCGGTCACGCCCATGGCGCCAAGGGCGAGCAGGGCCGCGAGGGCGACGGGGACGATGCGTTTGGTGTTCATGGGCTGGTTTCCTTCATTCCGATTCGCGGCGGCGGAGTGCCGTCCGGTGATGAGGACATTGGACCCTGGAGGATTGGAGGGCCTGTGACGGCCCTATACGACTTCCCAACCCACCGCGAGCCACGGCTTTCGCCGTTGGGCGCAGGCTCAGACCTTTCCGCCGGCACCGTCCATGATCGCGAGCAGGTCGGCCAGGGACCGCTTGCAGGAAGCGGCATCGGGCGTGCCGGCGCGCAGCGCTTTCAACGCGCGGTCGATGGCCTTGTCGATGGTGTGCCATTCCGCCGGCGAGCGTGGTTTCAGCGAGGGTTCTGCCTCGTCCCAGGACACCTCAAGGTCCTTAATCCGGGTCCTGGCGCCGGCGAGGTCGCCCCTGTCCACCATGGAGGCGGCATCCACGACGATGACCCGGTAGGGCGAGAGATCCCCGATCCTGGAGGCCGCGGCGGCGGCCGGCACGATGAGGCGTGTCGGAAGCAGAAGAGCGCCGGCGCCGAGCGACGCCATCCCTAACACGGGGAGTAGGATCATGATCCGGGCAAGCCTGGACTTGTTCATTGTGTCTCTCCTTTTTTCGGTCCACGGCAACAGCAGCCGGTCATCGGCTGACCATCGCCCCTCAACGAAGCCTCGATCAGGCGTGGAGGGGATTGGGGCATGGTTCGACCGGCGACGGATCGCATGGGCGTATGGGGGGTGCGTGGCCGTCCGATCGCCTCACGCTTTGTTGATGACCCTCGCGCGACTCTTCGACCCATTCGGACCCATGGTCAGGAACGCGACCAGACCCACGATGACGACGAGGAAGAGGACGCTCGTCTGGACGGTGCCCAGCCCCAGCCCGCCGTTGGGCCGGGACTGGGACAGGAGGTCGCCAAGCGAGGCCCCCAGCGGGCGTGTCAGGATGTAGGCGAGCCAGAAGGTGAGGACCGCGTTGGCGCCGAGGGCGTATGCCACGGCGATGGCCGCGATCAGCCCGCCGAACGCCAGGACACCGATGGTGAATCCAAGGTTCAGCGCCTCCGTCGCCAGGTCGCCGGCCGCCGTGCCCAGGGCGAAGGTGCAGAGAATGGCCGCCCAGTAGAAGAGTTCGCGCCGCCGCGTCGTGATCGTGTGGATCGAGAGCGTTCGCTCGCTGGCGAACCAGGCCGCGAATGTCCCGGCCAGCATCAGTGCGAAGATCGCTGTGCTCGCATATAGGCTGACATCCAGCTTGTCGGTGAGCGCGTCGGTGATCTGGGTCCCGACCACGCTCACGAGGACCACGGTCAGCCAATAGACCCATGGCACATAGTGCCGCGACCGCAGCTGCGCGACCAGCGCCGCAATCAGCAGGGCGGCCATGATCCCGCCCGTCATGGCCGTGCCGAGGCCCACATGCACCGCCAGGTAGTCAGCGCCGGTCTCCCCGACCGTCGTGGCCATGATTTTGATGACCCAGAAGGCCAGCGTGACCTCCGGGACCTTGTTCAGCATCCGGAGGATGCTTCCATCGGCGGGGAGCGCCATTGTTCAGATCCTCGACATTGATTGGGTGTCAGCCACGAACGGGTATCTGAACGGGATCCTATCCCGTGACGGATTGGGAAGCCTTGGACCCCGCATTGGGAAACCCCAATCCGGCCGGCCGCATCGCTGCGGCAGCGCGGGTGTCCCTGGACGTGGCGCGGGAGGCGGCCCGGAGGTTGCCGGTAAATGCGGATCGCGCGACTATCCACCCGTGACGCCGGCATTGGTGAGGAACACGCGGATCGTGAACACGGAGGCTGATACCTGTCGTCTTTTCGTTGCCCCGCGCCTCCAGGCGGCGGGATGGGACACCGCGCCGCACGCCATCCACGAACAACGCAGCTTCACCGATGGCCGCATCGTCTTCGTCGGTGGCCAGCCACGCCGTGGCCGCCGCAAACGGACCGACTACCTCCTGCGGTATCGGCCGGACATGGCGCTCGCGGTGGTCGAGGCGAAGGCCGCCTATCTCAGCGCCGCCGACGGCCTGCAGCAGGCCAAGGACTACGCCGAAATCCTCGGTCTCAACTTCGCCTATGCCACGAATGGCGCTGACATCATCGAGTTCGATTTCCTCAAGGGCCGGGAACGCATGGTCGAGACCTTCCCGACGCCGGACGAACTCTGGACTCGCCAGCGGGAGGGGCTCGGCCTCACCGACGACGCGACGGCCGCTCAACTGCTCACGCCAAGCCGCCCCGACCCGGAAAAGCCGCTCCGGTACTACCAGGAGATCGCCATCGATCGCGCCGTGCGGGCGATCCTCACCGGCCGCCGCCGCAACCTGCTCACGCTCTGCACCGGCGCCGGCAAGACGGCGGTCGCCTTCCAGATCGCCTGGCGCCTCTGGTCGGCGGCATGGAACCGGCGTGGCGACCACATGAAGCCCAAGATCCTGTTCCTGGCCGACCGCAACGTGCTGGTGGACGACCCAATGGCGCGGGATTTCGCGCCGTTCGGCCTGGGCCGCTTCAAGATCGAGAACGGCGAGGTGAGCCTCGGCCGCGACATCTATTTCGCCATCTATCAGGCCATCGCCGAGGACGAGCGCCGCCCCGGCCTCTACCGGGAATTCCCGCCCGACTTCTTCGACCTGATCATCGTCGATGAGTGCCATCGCGGCAGCGCGCGCGCCGACGGTTCCTGGCGCGAGATCCTCGACCACTTCGCCAACGCCGCCCAACTCGGCATGACCGCGACGCCGCTGCGCGAGGAGAGCCGGGACACCTACGCTTATTTCGATGCCCCGCTCTACACCTATTCCCTCGCCCAGGGCATCGCGGACGGATTTCTCGCCCCCTATCGCGTGCATCGCGTGGTCACCGAAACCGACGCCACGGGCTGGCGCCCGAGCAAGGGCGAGCTGGACCGGTACGGCCGGGAGATTCCCGATGAGGAATACCAAACCAAGGATTTCGAGCGCATCGTGGCATTGCGCGCGCGCACCGAGGCCATCGCGCGGCACCTGACGGATTTCCTCAAAGCCACCGACCGCTTCAGCAAGACGATCATCTTCTGCGTCGATCAGGAACACGCCAGCGAC
>JAYVCG010000614.1:0-5270 GCA_043750075.1 Acetobacteraceae bacterium
GGCGAAGACGAAGCCGGTGGTCATTTTGACCTCGAACCGGACGCGGGAGGTGCATGACGCCATCCGCCGCCGCTGCCTGTATCACTGGGTCGATTACCCCGACGCCGCGCGGGAACGCGCGATTCTCGCCGCCCGCGCGCCAGAAGTGCCGGAAAAGCTCGCGCACCAGGTGGTGGCGTTCCTGCAATTGTTACGCGGCGAAGATCTGTTCAAGCTCCCCGGTGTCGCCGAAACCATCGACTGGGCGCAGGCTTTGACCTATCTGAACAAAACCGAACTGACCGCCGGGGACGTGGACGAAACGCTTGGCGTGCTGCTGAAATACCAGGACGACATCGCCAAGGTGCGCGGCGCCGAGGTGGCGCGGCTGCTGAACGAGACACGGGCGGCGGAATGAGCGGGGGACACGGCGCGCGTGGCATGACGGCGGGAACCGTTCCCCTGGGGAGAACCACGCCGGCTGGCGGCAATGAACGGAAGTCCGTGCCTGGATCGCCGTCAAAGAAAATATCACCACAAAGACACAAAGACACAAAGGTGGTGTTCCTTGAGTGCCCGTCCGGAAAGTCCGCGTGTGTCCATGCCGCCAGAAAGATTTTCAACACGGAGTTCACGGAGAACCACGGAGGCGCACGGAGGCTTCCCCCTGGAAACGGGCATGGCGCGCGGTGGTTTCCTTCTCCGTGCGCCTCCGTGATTCTCCGTGAACTCCGTGTTAAAGCCTTCCGGCGGTGGAAACACACGCGGACTTTCCGGACGGACACTGAAAAAGGCTTTGTGTCTTTGGGCCTTTGTGGTGCCATTCGCGGCCTGTCCCGCGGCATGGCACCGGACCGGTCTCTCCGGCCAGACCACGGGCTGACGGACGCGGCATGCCACGATATGGCGGGACAACGTCTTTTCCTCCCCTCCGTCCCGCCCGCGCCCATGCGGGCCATCGCTCCCTGATGCCCAACTCCACCCTCGCCACGAATGTCATGCACTTCGCGCGATTGCTGCGCCGTGCCGGTCTGCCCGTGGGCCCGTCCGAAACCCTCGCCGCGCAGGACGCGCTGACACGGATCAACCTTGGCTCCAAGACTGAGGCGCGCACGGCGTTGCGTACCACGATGATCCACCGGCACGAGCATCAGGACGTGTTCGACCAGGCTTTTGCTCTTTTCTGGCGCGATCCTTCCGCCGCCGGACAGGCCGCCGCCATGGCGCTGCTGGAGGCACAGAAATACAAGAAGCCGGAACGCCCGCCCCCCGCCTCGCGCCGTGTCGCGGAAGCCTTCACCAACCCCAACACGCCGAAACCCAAATCCGAAGACGAGCCGCCGGTCCAGGACGCGGTGCTGACCGTTTCCGATCAGGAACGGTTGCAAACCATGGATTTCGAGGCCATGAGCGCCGCCGAGATCGAGAACGCCAAACAGGAAATCAAACGCCTGACGCTGCCGCTCGATCTGCGGCCGACACGGTCGATGCGGCCCGATCCGAACGGTCCCGTGATGAACCTGCGCCGTACCATAAAGGCCAGCCTGCGCCAGGGCGGCGAAATTTTGTCCATCGCCCGCGACCGCCGCCAGACCCGCCCGCCGCCGCTGGTGGTGCTGTGCGACATCTCCGGCTCGATGGGGCGCTACGCGCAGATTCTGTTGCACTTCCTCCACGCCGTCACCAACCATCGGGATCGCGTCCACATCTTCCTGTTCGGCACGCGGCTGACCAACGTGACAAGGCAGTTGCGCGCCCGCGATCCCGAGGTCGCGTTCCAGATGGTCTCCCACGCCGTCCCCGACTGGTCCGGCGGCACCCGCATCGGCGAAGCCCTGGAACGCTTCAACAAGCTCTGGGCCCGCCGCGTACTGGGCCAGGGCGCCGTGGTGCTGTTGATAACCGATGGGCTGGACCGCGACGGCGCCGTGGGGCTGGCGGACAACATGGACCGGTTGCACCGCTCCTCCCGCCGCCTCATATGGTTGAACCCTCTGTTGCGCTGGGATGGATTCGAGCCAAAATCGCAGGGCATCCGCGCCATGCTGCCGCATGTGGACGAGTTCCGGCCCGTCCACGACCTCGCCAGCCTGCGCGCGCTGATCGAATCGCTGTCGCGTCCCCCGCCGCGTCCGTTACGCTGGACACCTGAAAGGACCACCGCATCATGAGTGATCATGTCGAAGACGTTCTGAGCACCGCCGCCGGCTGGCGTGCCGCCGGGGAACAGGTGGCGCTGGCGACCGTGACCGAGACCTGGGGCAGTTCGCCACGTCCGGCGGGCAGCCAGATGGCGGTGACGAAATCGGGCCGCATGGCCGGTTCCGTCTCCGGCGGCTGCATCGAGGGCGCGGTGGCCGAGGCCGCGATGAAGACGCTGGACAGCGGCGTGCCGCAACTGCTCGATTTCGGGGTGACGCATGAACGCGCCTGGGAAGTCGGCCTCGCCTGCGGCGGAAAAGTCAAAGTGTTCGTGGAGAAGCTGACGTGACACCGGATATTCTCGCGGCCCTGGAACAGGCGCGGGCGGAGAAGCGCCCGATCGTGGTGGCAACCGAACTGCCGGGCGGCGCGCAACGCCTGCTGCCCGATCCCGCCGCCCCCGCCGCGTTGAACGCGGCGGCGCGCACGGTGCTCGACTCGGACGTGAGCGGCACGCACAAGATCGAGGGCGCGGACTGGTTCCTGCACGCCTACAACCCGCCGTTACGCCTCGTCATCGTCGGCGCGGTGCATATCGCGCAGGCGCTGGTACAATTCTCGACCGCGTGCGGTTACGCGACGACGGTGGTGGACCCGCGGCGCTCGTTCGGCTCGGATGAGCGTTTCCCCAACGTCACCATCTCCAACGCCTGGCCGGACGAGGCGATGGAGGCGTTCAAACCCGACAGCCGCACCGCCGTGGTGACGCTGACCCATGACCCGAAACTCGACGACCCCGCGCTGGACCGGGCGCTGAAATCCGGGGCGTTCTACATTGGCGCGCTTGGCTCGCGGCGCACCCATGCCGCCCGCCTCCAACGCCTGCGCGAACTGGGTCATTCGGATGACAGCATGACCCGCATCCGCGGCCCGGTGGGCCTTAACATCGAGGCGGTGACGGCGCCCGAGATCGCCGCCTCGATCATCGCCGAGATCATCGCCGTCCGCCGCGGCGCTTCCCTGCCCGCGAAATCCGCCCCATGAAATTCGGGTCCATGCCGCTGGAGGAAGCCCGCGGCGGCATCATGGCGCACAGCCAGCGCGTGGGCGAAACCATGATCCGCAAGGGCGCGCTGCTGGATGAGGCGGCGATCGCGGCCCTGCGCGGCATGGGCCGGACCGAGGTGATCTGCGCCGTCCTGGAACCCGGCGACGTGCCCGAGGACATCGCCGCCGACCGGCTGGCGACGCCGCTGGTCTCGCCGTTGATCGCCCGTTCCCGTGCCGCCACCGGGCGGGTCAACCTGCTGGCCGAGGTGCCGGGCCTGCTGCGGGTAAATACCGCCCTGATCGACCGGCTGAACGCCATCGACGAGTCGCTGACCATCGGCACCCTGCCCGATCACGCCGTCGTGGCGCCAAAAGACCTCGTGGCGACGATCAAGATCATTCCCTTCTCCGTTCCCGGCACCGTGCTCACCGTCGCCGAGACGCTGGCGCGGCAGAACGGCTCGCCCCTGACGCTGCATCCGTTCCGGCATCTGAAAGTGGGGCTGGTCGCCACCGAACTGCCCGGCCTGAAGGACAGCACGACGGATAAAACCATCGCCGTGACCGAGGAGCGGATCACCGCCCTCACCGGCTCCCTGCTGCCCCCGGTGCGCTGCGCGCATGAGGAGGAAGCCATCGCCCGCGCCCTGACCGGGCTGATCGCGGCGGGGGCGGATTTGCTGCTGGTGATCGGCGCCTCGGCGGTGCTCGACCGGCGCGATGTCGGACCCGCCGGGATCGTGCGCGCGGGCGGCGAGATCGTGCATTTCGGCATGCCCGTCGATCCCGGTAATTTGATTTGTGTCGGGCGGATCGGCGAAAGACCCGCTCTGGTGCTGCCGGGCTGCGCGCGCAGCCCGAAACTGAATGGCATCGACTGGGTTCTGACCCGCCTGTTCGCGGGCGTGAAGGTCACCAGCGCCGACATCATGCGGATGGGCGTGGGCGGCCTGTTGAAGGAGTTCGACAACCGCCCCATGCCGCGCGAGAAAGCCCCCGCCACACCCCGCGCCGGAGCGGCCCCGCGCAGCGCCCCCACCATCGCCGCCATCGTCATGGCCGCCGGACGCTCCCGCCGCATGGCGCCGCACAACAAGCTGCTGGTGACCGACAAGGCGGGCAAACCGATGATCGCGCGGGTGGTGGACAACGTGCTGTCCTCCAACGCCCGCCCCATCCTGGTCGTCACCGGCCACCAGCATGAGCAGATCGAGCATGCTCTGGCCGGCCGTCCCGTGCGCTACATCCACGCCGCCGATTACGCCAAGGGCCTGGCGGAAAGCCTCAAATCCGGCATCGCCGCCGTCCCCCCCGAATGCGCCGGGGCCATCGTCTGCCTTGGCGACATGCCCCTGGTCACCGGACGCATGATCGACCGGCTGCTGTCGCTGTACGACCCCGAGGAAGGCCGCATGATCGTGCTGCCGACCTTCCGCGGCAAACAAGGCAACCCGATGATCTGGGACCGTGCCTTCTTCCCCGAAATCCTGGCCATCACCGGCGATTCCGGCGCCCGCTTCCTGGTCGGCAAGCACGCCGAGAAAGTCGCCGAGGTGGAAATGGCCGACGACGCCGTGCTGCGCGATTTCGACACCACGGAGAGTTTGAGCACGCTGCCGCCGAAGATGCGGCCAGAGGGGATGAAATAGGGGGATGAAACAGGGGCATGCTTCATGACATCATCGCTGTTCAGCCCCTGGGCGGTCATCGTCTGTTCCTGAAATTCGAGGACGGGACCACGGGAGAGGCAGACCTTTCCACCACGCTGCGCTTCACCGGCGTGTTCCTGCCCCTGGCCGATCCGGCGGCTTTCGCCAGGGTCAGTGTCAATCCGGAGAGCGGCACCATCGTCTGGCCCAACGGCGCTGATCTCTGTCCGGATGTGCTGTATTCCCTGGCGACGGGCGCCGCCTCGCCCAGTGCGCGAGGAGAAAGGGCGGTCTGATACCAACTGACCAAACCGCTGACGTGCCCCGCACCTCACCGTCATCCCCCGGCTCGACCCACGGCTGTCCGGCACGGTCTTTGCTTGCCTGCCTGGTGCACGCGATATTTCGCTGGTCAGGTCGCACGGCATTGATTTTAATCAGTTTCCGACG
>JAYVCG010000615.1:0-10171 GCA_043750075.1 Acetobacteraceae bacterium
TCGCGGACCAGTTTCCAGCGGCCCTTGAAGTCGGTGGTGCCGTGATCGGCCATTTCCTCGGCGTTCCAGCCGCCGCCGATGCCGAACAGGAATCTTCCCCGCGACACCTGATCCAACGAGGCCACCAGCTTGGCCGTCTGGATCGGATCGCGCTGCACCACGAGGCAGACGCCGGTGCCCAGTTTGATGGTTTTCGTCACCGCCGCCGCGACTGACAGCGAAACGAACGGGTCCATGCATTCAGCGTATTTCCGTGGCAGTTCCGTGCCCTGGGGGAAAGGCGACAGGCGGGAGATGGGAATATGCGAATGCTCCGGCGCCCAGACGGAATCAAATCCGCGCTCTTCCAAAGCGAGGGCGAACGCGCCCGCCTCCATCGCGTAGTCAGTGAAGAACATCGCCGCGCCGAATTCCATGACCGGTCCTCCCCAGGGGTGCGGAGGCCATCATAGGCGAGTACCGCTCCCCCGGACGAGAGCCGGGGGAGGACGTTACTCCCGCGGTCAGGATCCGCGAGTCCCTCACCGCATCACGGTCGGCCTGGCCTTGCCGTTCTGCGCCGGCAGGGTGTTCTGCGCCGTGGTGGTGTTCTGCGTCTGGTTGTTGCCGATGAGACGATCGCACAACGAACTTTGCTGGCCGGGCATCCGGGTCGCGGCGCATAATTGCGAGGCGCTGGTCGCGCCGGAAATCAGTTGCGCCGCGAGCGGGATGGCCGCGACGCATCCAGGCAGACTCAACAGCAACGGCGCGACGAGGATCAGACGGAGCATAAGGGAACGGGAGGGCATGGCGTGCGCTTTCCGGGTGGACCGTGACCGGAGGGTTTTTCCCCGTTCTGGCCGGTGATCGGAAGGCCTCGTGCCCGGCCGTTTTGGAAGGGAGCGGGACAGGACAGAGCATGCGCCCCGCCGGTTAACGCCGGGTAAACACGCCAGGATTTATTCAGCGCGCAGCGAGGCGCGGGTATCGGCGATCCCCTCCGGATCCTCCAGCATCGCCAGCCGGTTGCCCGCCAGCAACGCGAAGCGGCGCAGCAAGGCGGTGCGGCGGGCGGCGGGGAGTTTGTGTTCGGGGGCCTCGCGGATCAGTTCCGCGCCTGCCTCGGCCACGACGATCAGGCCGGTCTCGGCGGGCAGCAGTTCATGGGGAAAATCGGCATCGACGGCGAAGAACAGATGGTCGGAGAATTCCCGGTATTCCGGCCATTTCAGATCGGTCTGGAAATCCCTCAGGCCGGATTTGATCTCGATGCAGGCGAAACCGCCATCGCCGCGCAGGGCCAGGATGTCGGCGCGGCGGCCGTTGGGCAGGCTGACCTCGTGCAGCGGCGCCCAGCCGAGGCGGAAACAAAGGCGGGTGGCGGCGCGGCGGATCAGCAGGGTGCGTTCGGGAAAACCTGGCGCGCTGATCAGGGGAGCATCCGTCAAGGGTATGTTCATCAGGGCAGCAAGGCATTGATGGAGCGGGCCAGCGTGGTGTCCTTGTCCGTCAGGCCACCCGCGTCATGCGTGGTCAGGGTGATGCGGACGGTGTTCCAGACATTCGACCAGTCCGGATGGTGGTTCTGGCTCTCCGCCAGCAGCGCCACACGGGTCATGAAACCCCATGCCTCGCTGAAGTCGCGGAAGCGGAAGACGCGGTGGAGGGTTTGGCCCGCCGCGTCCCGCGTCCAGTCCGTCAGGCCCGTGAGGTCCACCGTGTGCGCCGGCATCAGCTTTCTCCCTTGTTTCCGCGTGTCCCGTCTTGACCATGGCGCCCGGCCCCGGCACCGATGCGCGCATGAGTGATCTGCGCAACCCCGTTCCCGCCTTCGGTCCGCCCCCCAGTCTGGAGGATATCGCCAGCATGGCCCAGAGGGCGCTGGCTTCCATCCCCCCCGCCCTCGCGCGTCATGTGCATGAAGTGGCGGTCATGGTCGAGGACCAGGCGGACGAGGAAACCCTGGACGAACTCGACATCGAATCGGCCTGGGAGCTGACCGGCCTGTATCGCGGGACACCGCTGACGGAGCGTTCCCTGTCGGACGCGGCACGTCCGCCGGACATGATCTTCTTGTTCCGGGAGCCGATCCTGCTGGAATGGATCGAGACGGGCGAGGATTTGTACCGTCTGGTGCGCAGCGTCGTGGTGCACGAGGTGGCGCATCATTTCGGTTTCAGCGACGCCGCCATCGAGGCGATCGAGCAGGATCTGGAAGGGGGGTGAACACGCCGCGCCGTCGGGGTGAGAGGCGCGTTTTTTTGAAGAATGATGAACACGGATGAAGGCTGGATGTCCTGAGGTGTTTGTTCAGCCTGGAGCCGGGACACGCGCGGCGCTGGCCACGTTTTGCCGCAACACGGGCAGCAACTCTGTCTGGAACCAGGGATTTTTCCGTTCCCATCCGGTGGTCCGCCAGGACGGATGCGGCAGCGGGAAATACCGGGGCAGGTGATCGCGGAAGGCGCGCACCCGCTCCGTCATTGTCCCCCGCCCCAGATAATATCCCTGAGCGTATCCCCCCACCAGTAATGTCAGTTGGATGGCGGGCATCGCGGCGCGCAGCCGGTCTTGCCACAGCGGCGCGCATTCCGGGCGCGGCGGCGCGTCGCCTCCGTTGGGCAGGCGGCCCGGATAGCAGAGACCCATGGGCATGATGGCGATCTGGGTTTCGTCGTAAAACCGGTCGCGGTCCATCGCCAGCCAGGCACGCAGACGTTCGCCGGACGCATCGTTCCAGGGAATGCCGGTTTCGTGTACTTTGGTGCCCGGCGCCTGACCGATGATCAGCAGACGCGCGGTCGCGGACACGCGCAGCACCGGTCTCGGGCCGAGGGGCAGATGCGCGGCGCAGACGGTGCAGGCGCGTGCCTCGGCGGCGATGGCTTCAGGCGATGATGCCGCGGCGGCGCAGTTCATCAATCACCTGACCGGACAGGATTTCGGGGGGAGCTTGCAGCGTGGTCAGGCGGATTTCCGGATCGGGCGGTTCCTCATAGGGCGCGTTGACACCAGTAAAATTCTGGATCTGACCGGCATAGGCTTTTTGATACAGGCCCTTCGGATCGCGGCGGGAACATTCCTCCACCGGGGTATCGACGAAGATTTCCAGGAATTCACCGTCCTCGACACAGTCGCGGGCCAGCATGCGTTCGTTGCGGTAGGGCGAGATGAAGGACACCAGGACGATCAGACCGGCCTCGACGAACAGTTTCGCCACCTCGGCGATGCGGCGGATGTTTTCCACGCGGTCGCCCTCGGAGAAACCGAGATCGCGGTTCAGGCCGTGGCGCACATTGTCGCCGTCGAGGATCATGGTGTGGTGGCCAAGCGCCAGCAATTGCTTTTCCACGAGATTGGCGATGGTGGATTTGCCGGCGCCCGACAGGCCGGTGAACCACAGCACCGCCGGCTTCTGATGCTTCAATCCCCCGCGCGCCGCTTTATCGACATCGAGTTGATGCCAGCGCACATTGGTCCGGCCCGCGCGGATGTCGGTGATCATGCCCGCGCCCACCGTGCCCTGGGTCAGCCGGTCCACCAGGATGAAACCACCCAGATCGCGGCTGTCGGCATAGGGTTCGCAGACCACCGGATGGGACAGGGAAATGGCGACGCGGCCGATCTCGTTCAGGTGCAATTCCCGCACGCCCACCTCGCGCAGCGTATCGACATCGAGCTTGTTGGTGATGTCGGTGATGGTGCCGATGGCGGATTTTGTTCCCAGCATGAACTGATAGGCGCGGCCGCGGAACAAGGGCGTCTCATCCATCCAGACAACCCAGGCGTTGATCTGATCGGCGAGCGGGGGTGGCGGATCGGCGGCCAGCACGTCGCCGCGCGAGACATCGATTTCCCGGTCCAGCACCAGCGTCACGGGCTGCCCGGCATGCGCTGTGTCCAGGTCGCCGTCCATCGTGACGATACGGGCGATTTTCGCCTCGACGCGGGAGGCGGTGTTGATCAGCGTGTCGCCGGGCCGGAGCGTGCCGGCGGACACCGTGCCCGCGTAGCCCCGGAACGTGGCGTCGGGACGATTGACATACTGCACCGGGAAACGCCCAGAGCAGCCCAGAGCGTGCGCTGGTGGCTCGGCTTTCTCCAGCGTGGCGAGCAGCGTGTGCCCGCCATGCCACGGCATCCGCGTACTGGGCGTGGTGACGTTGTCGCCATCGCGGGCGCAGAGCGGAATCGCGGTGACGGACAGCGGCCCGAGACGATCGCGCAACTGCTCGAACGCGTCGGCGATGGCGTCGAACACCGCCGGATCGAACCCCACCAGGTCCATCTTGTTGACAGCCAGCACGAACGATTTCACGCCCAGAAGCGAGGCGATGGCCGCGTGCCGCCGGGTCTGGTCCAGCAAACCATGGCGCGCGTCCACCAGCAGGATCGCCAGATCGGCGGTGGAGGCGCCGGTGGCCATGTTGCGCGTGTACTGCTGGTGGCCCGGCGTGTCGGCCAGGATGAAGCGGCGGCGCGGCGTCTCGAAGAAGCGGTAGGCGACATCAATGGTGACGCCCTGCTCGCGCTCCGCCTCCAGCCCATCGACCAGCAGCGCGTAATCGACGCCGCCCTCCACCGTGCCGAAGCGGCGTGAATCGCGTTCCAGCGCCAGCATCACGTCATCGGGGATGGAGCCGCACTCGAACAGCAAACGCCCGATCAGGGTCGATTTACCGTCATCGACGCTGCCGCAGGTCAGCACGCGCAGGAGGGAATCCGCCATCAAACAGAATCCGGCATCAAACAGAATCCGGCATCAGAAATACCCCTCGCGCTTCTTCCGCTCCATCGAAGCGCCCTGTTCCTGGTCGATCAGACGGCCCGCGCGTTCTGACATCCGGGTCACGCGCATTTCCGCGACGATGGCATCGACCGTGGCCGCTTCCGATTCCACCGCCGCCGACAGCGGATAACACCCCAGGGAACGGAATCGCACCTGTCTCAGCACGGGTTTTTCTCCGGGTGCCAGCCGCATCCGTTCATCATCGACGACGATGATCTGGCCCTCGCGCATCACCGTCGGGCGCATCGCGGCGAAATAGAGCGGCACCACGTCGATGCCCTCGGCCTGAACGTAAGTCCAGACATCGAGTTCGGTCCAGTTCGACAACGGAAACACCCGCAGGGTTTCACCGGGCGCCAGATTGCCGTTGTACAACCGCCATAATTCCGGCCGCTGCCGTTTGGGCTCCCAGGTATGGCCTGGACCGCGCACGGAAAAGATCCGCTCCTTGGCGCGGGAGCGTTCCTCGTCGCGCCGCGCGCCGCCGATCGCCAGGGTGTATTTCCCCTCGGTCAACGCCTGTTTCAGCGCGTCGGTCTTCATGATCTGGGTGTAGGCGCCGCCATGATCGAACGGGTTGATGCCCTGTTTCAGCCCCTCGGGGTTGGTGTGCAGCCGCAGATCCAGCCCAAGACGCCGCGCCGTGGCGTCGCGGAAGGTGATCATGTCGCGGAATTTCCAGGTCGTGTCGATGTGCAGGAACGGAAACGGCGGGCGTGCCGGGTGAAACGCCTTGCGCGCCAGATGCAGCAGCGCCGAGGAGTCCTTACCGATCGAATAGAGCAGCACCGGACGCGCCGCCTGCGCCGCGGCTTCGCGCAGGATGTGGATGCTCTCGGCTTCCAGATCGTTCAGATGCGAGGGACGCGCGGTCATATGGGACATTCCGTGGTACGGCGGAGGCTGACTGACAGGGAAACATTGCCGCGGGGTTGCTGATCCAGGAAAACGCGCGGTTCAGACCCGGCGCACGGTATAGGTCTTTTCCAGCGCCCCGGTGATTGCCGCCGCATGGGCCGGATCGCGCGCCTCGACCATCACCTCCAGTTCGGCGGCCTGCACGGAGGAGGCCGCGAACAGCCGCTGGTGCGAAACTTCGATGATATTGCCGCCGCTGTCGCCGATCTTGCCCGCGATGTCCGCCAGCACGCCGGGCCGGTCGGGGATTTGCAGGTGCAGCCGCAGCAGCCGCCCGTCGCGCAGCAGGGTGCGCAGCAGGACGTTGGACAAAATGCGCGCGTCGATGTTGCCGCCGGTGATCGGCACGCCCACCTTCTTGCCGCGGAACCGCTCGGGATGCGTCAGCAACGCCGCGACACCGGCGGCGCCGGCACCCTCGGCGACGGTCTTGGCGCCCTCGATCAGCAGGCCGATGGCTTCTTCCACGGCGCGTTCCGGCACCACCAGCATACCGGTGACGCGGCGGCGCACGAGTTCGAAGGGCAACTCGCCAATGTCGCGAACGGCGATGCCCTCGGCGATGGTGGCGCCACCCACCGAGACCGGACGGCCCGCGATGCGCTGCGCCATGGCGGCGTAGCCCTCGACCTCGACGCCATATACCGCGATGCCCGGTTTCAGCGTCATCGCCGCGATCAGACAGCCCGCGAGCAATCCGCCGCCGCCGACGGGAATGACCAGCGCGTCCAGATCGGGCGCATCCTCCAGCATTTCCAGCGCCAGCGTGCCTTGTCCGGCGATCACGGCGGGATCATTGTAGGGGTGGATGAACACGCGCTGATGCGTCTCGGCCAGATGCAGCGCGTGCGCCGCCGCCTCGGCCAGCGTTTCGCCGTGCAGCACCACCTCGGCGCCCCAGGAGGCGGTGCGGGTGACTTTTGTGGCGGGGGTGAATTTCGGCATCACGATCGTCGCCGGCACCCCCAGCAGCTTCGCGTGCCGCGCCACCGCCTGGGCGTGATTGCCCGCCGACATGGCGATGACGCCGCGCGCGCGTTCATCGGCTGTCAGCAGCGCCAGCCGGTTGGCGGCGCCGCGTTCCTTGAATGCGCCCGTGACCTGAAAGTTGTCGAGCTTCAACAACACCTCCGCGCCGGTGGCGGCCGAAAGGGTGGGGCTGGCCAGTGTCGGCGTGCGCGGAAGGCGTCCGGACAAACGCTCCGCCGCCGCCTGGATGTCGGCGAGCGTGATCATGCCGTCCTTATTTTGGGGGATGGTGCAGGGGGAGCCACTGTCAGGAGGCCGTTCAGCATGAGGAGGAAAAACGCTGGGCGCTGCTCCGCACCCCCCTCCATGGCCCCTTGGGAGGCTTTGCCTCCTGGACCTCCACCAAAGACCGGGCTTTTGGAAACCAGCCATGGAGGGAGGAGGGTCAGGGGCCTGGCTGTTTCAAATCTCACGAGCATTCAGATGAATTTGATCCCCAGAATCTCGTACGACCGGTCGCCGCCCGGCGCGGGCACGGAAATCGTGTCCCCAACCTTCTTGCCGATCAGCGCCTTCGCCAGAGGAGAGGAAATCGACAGACGCGCGGCCTTGATGTCGGCCTCATGCACGCCGACGATCTGATAAGTCGCTTCTTTCTCCGTCTCCTCATCGATCAGCCAGACATGGGCGCCGAATTTCACATGATCCCCGGTGAGGGAGGACGGGTCGATGACCTCGGCGGCCGAGACAATCTCCTCCAGTTCCTGGATGCGGCCCTCGATGAAGGATTGACGCTCCCGCGCCGCGTGATACTCGGCGTTTTCCGACAGATCGCCATGCGCGCGCGCCTCGGCGATCGCGCGGATGATGGCCGGACGCTCCGCCGCTTTCAAATGGCGAAGCTCGTCTTCCAGCCGCTGCAGGCCAGGGGCGGTCATCGGAAACTTCTGCACGTCGTGGTCCTTACACTTCTCGCCGCCCAGGGTCTGGTGGCGCTCCAAATCAGAACGATCCGCGAAAGTAGGATTGGAGAGGCGCGACTTCAAGGGTTCCCGCTTTCAGGGAGGCAATCGCGTGGACGGCGGCCCGCGCGCCCGCCAGGGTCGTGTAGTGTGGCACCTGATGCGTCAGCGCGCTACGGCGAATCTCGAAACTGTCCGTGACCGATTGCGGCGTCGAGGCGGTGTTGATCACGAGTTGCACCTCGCCCGAGCGAATCGCGTCCACGCAATGCGGCCGCCCTTCCAGCACCTTGTTGACGGTCTTCACCGGAATCCCCGCCTCCTTGATGCGCGCGGCGGTGCCCTTGGTGGCGAGGATGGAGAAACCCATGTCGTTCAGGCGGCGGGCCAGCAGCGGCAGACCGTTCTTGTCGGCGTCCCGCACGGACAGGAACACGGCGCCGCGCTCCGGCAGCACCACGCCCGCGCCGAGTTGCGCCTTGGCGAAGGCGCGCTCGAAACTGGTGTCCAGGCCCATGACCTCGCCGGTGGATTTCATCTCGGGCCCGAGGATCGTGTCCACGTTGGGGAAGCGGGCGAAGGGAAACACCGCCTCCTTCACCGCGACATGCCGGGCGATGGTGTCGTCATCCAGTTTGAAATCCGCCAGCCTGGCCCCCGCCATGACGCGGGCGCCGATCTTCGCCACGGGAACGCCAGTGGCCTTGGCGACGAAGGGCACGGTGCGGCTGGCGCGCGGGTTCACCTCCAGCACATAGATCGTGCCGTCCTTGATCGCGTATTGCACGTTCATCAGGCCGCGGATGTTCAGCGCCTTGGCCAGCGTCTCGGTTTCGGCCTTCAGTTCCGTCACCATGGCGGGCGCCAGCGTGTAAGGCGGCAGCGAGCAGGCGGAATCGCCGGAATGGATGCCCGCTTCCTCGATATGCTCCATGACGCCCGCGACATAGACGGTCTCGCCATCGGCGATGCAATCGACATCGACCTCGATCGCGTCGTTCAGATAGCGGTCGATCAGCACAGGGTTGTCGCCGGACACACGCACCGCCTCGCGCATGTAGCGATGCAGCCCGGCGCGGTCATGCACGATCTCCATCGCCCGTCCGCCCAGTACGTAGCTGGGACGGATCACCACCGGGTAGCCAATGCGGTCGGTGATCTCCTCCGCCTCGCGCGCCGAGCGGGCGATGCCGTTCTCCGGTTGCAGCAGGCCGAGCGTGTGCAGCAAGTTCTGGAACCGTTCGCGATCCTCGGCGACGTCGATGGCGTCGGCGGAGGTGCCGAGGATCGGAATGCCCGCCTCGGTCAGCGCCAGCGAGAGTTTTAGCGGTGTTTGCCCGCCATACTGGACGATGCAGCCTAGGACGGTGCCGTTCTGTTGCTCGCGGCGGACCAGGGCGATCACGTCCTCGGCGGTCAGTGGTTCAAAGTACAGGCGGTCGGAGGTATCGTAATCGGTGCTGACGGTTTCCGGGTTGCAGTTGACCATGATGGTCTCGAACCCGGCCTCGCGCAGCGCGTAGGCGGCGTGGACGCAGCAATAGTCGAATTCTATTCCTTGCCCGATGCGGTTCGGGCCGCCGCCCAGGATGATGATTTTTTGGCGGTCCGTGGGATCGGATTCGCAGGCGGGCGTGCCATAGCCGCCCTCATAGGTCGAATACATATAAGGTGTGGCGGAGGCGAACTCGGCCGCGCAGGTGTCGATCCGCTTGTAGACCGGCACCACGCCCAGACCGATGCGGTGGGCGGCGATGTCGGCTTCTTTCTTGCCGGTCAGTTCCGCCAGCCGCTTGTCGGAAAACCCCATGGCCTTGAGGCGGCGCAGCGCCCCCGCCTCGCGCGGCAGGCCGGAAGCGGCGACGGCGCGCTCGGCCTCAATGATGCGTTCCAGTTCGCGCAGGAACCAGGGATCGAACTTGCAGCACTCATGGATGTCCGCGATGGACAGGCCGGCGCGGATCGCCTGCGCCGCGACCAGCAGCCGGTCGGGCGTGGGGGTGGACAGCGCGGCGCGGAAGGCGTCGTGCCCGCCATCGCCCGGCGGCTCCACCGGATCGAGGCCGGAGAGACCGGTCTCCATGCTGCGCAGGCCCTTTTGCAGCGCCTCGGCGAAGGAACGGCCGATCGCCATCGCCTCGCCCACGGATTTCATCGACGTGGTCAGCAGCGCGGGCGTGCCGGGGAATTTCTCGAAGGTGAAGCGGGGGATCTTGACCACCACGTAATCGATGGCGGGCTCGAAGCTGGCGGGGGTGACGCGGGTGATGTCGTTGCTCAGCTCGTCCAGCGTGTAGCCCACGGCGAGCTTCGCCGCGATCTTGGCGATGGGGAAACCCGTCGCCTTCGAGGCCAGCGCCGAGGAGCGCGACACGCGCGGGTTCATCTCGATGATGACCATCCGCCCATCCACCGGATTGAGCCCGAACTGCACGTTCGAGCCGCCGGTATCGACGCCGATCGCCCGCAGGCAGGCGATCGAGGCATCGCGCATCCGCTGGTATTCCTTGTCCGTCAGCGTCAGCGCGGGCGCCACGGTGACGGAATCTCC
>JAYVCG010000616.1:0-9740 GCA_043750075.1 Acetobacteraceae bacterium
CACCGGCTCATCGGGAGCACGCGCCCAGTTGGCGATGTCGCCGTTCTCCGCGACCTCGAACGCGCCAAGGACGCAGAGGTCGAGATGCCCGCCGCGGGCGATGGCGAAACTGTCGGCGTGATGCACCAGCGCCGCGCCCGTTATCAGCGAGATCGGCTGCACGCCCGCGTTCACCAAATACGGATTGATGTTGGCCTCGTCCGGCGCTGGGCCGATGCCGATGACGCCGTTTTCCGCGTGGAAGATCACCTCGCGGTCCGGTGGCATGAAATCGGAGACTTTCGTGGGAATGCCGATGCCGAGATTGACGAACCAGCCTTCCGGGATGTCGCGCGCGATCCGTGCCGCGATGCCGTCACGGTCGAGGGGGTGGAACACGGTGTCGGCCATGGGGGGCTGCCTGTTCTGCTGGGGGTTCGTGTCGATATCGCAAAAGAAAGTTTTTAACACGGAGGACACGGAGGACCACTGAGGTTCACGGAGAAAGAATGAATGTGTATTGTGCCTCTCTGAGCCAGAGCTTTCCTGAGCCTGGGCCTTCCTGAACCAAGGCCTTCCTGATTCAGTATCCATCCGGAAAGTTTCGCCGGCCGCGAGCCCCAGAAACCGTCATCCCCCGGACAGGCCGGGAAACGACATTTGTCATTGAACCAGCCTGGGAAATTTTCTGGACGGACACTCAGGCCGCGCCGTGTTCCCCCGGCTCCCTTCAAAAATCTCCGTGCGTCTCCGTGGTTCTCCGTGAACTCCGTGGTGAAAGCCTTGCCTGAGCCATCACCCACCCGGACCATCAAGAAAAACATTCAGACCGGCACATGCAACACGCGTTGCACGAAAACCCCGGCGGTATGCACGTTCTCTGGCGGGATCGCGCCGAGTTCCACCCCATGCGCGGTCTGCGCGATGGTCAGTTTCGCCGCCATCGCCATGATGGGGTTGAAGTTCCGCGCGCTGTCGCGATGCGTGAGGTTGCCGAACCGGTCCGCCTGCCAGGCGTCGATCAGCGCCACATCACCAAAAATCGGGTATTCCAGCAGACAGAGCCGGTCGTTGATCACGCGCGTCTCGCGGCCCTCGGCCAGGATCGTGTCGGCGCCGGTGGGGGTGAAGAACGCCTGCACGCCCGCTCCGGCGGCGCGGACGCGCTCGGCCAGCGTGCCTTGCGGGACGATCTCCAGTTCCAGACTGCCCGCGGCGAAGCGGCGGCCCGCGACGCTGTCGGCGCGCACGAAACTACAGATCAGCTTGCGGACATGCCCGGTGGCGAGCAGCTCGGCCACCGGCCCGTCATCGCGTCCGCCCGCGTTCATCACCAGGGTCAGATCGCGCGCCCCCTGCTCCGCCAGCCCCCGCATCAGCGCGATCGGCGTGCCGGGACCGAAGCCCGCGACCAGCACCGTCGCGCCATCCTGGATGCCCGCCATCGCCTCGGCCAGCGAGGGGACGAATTTGTTGATCATGCGGCGTTGCCTTGGTTGAAGCTGGTGTCCGGGCGGGGCGGGGGAGTGACGGTTTCGGCGTTCGCGCGGGGGAGAGGCGTATTTTTCAACCGCGGATGAACGCCGATGAACGCAGATGTAAGGCTGGATGTTCGGCGGGGTGGTCAGGGCGCGGGCCGCTTCATGGGGCGCGAGTAATGGTGTGACCGGTCTGGATGAACCCTGTCCCGCGTCTGATGGAGCAGCCCCCCGTCCTCACGCCCTTGCCCAACATTCGGCCTTATCCGCGTTCATCCGCGGTTAAAAAAATGCGTCCCTCCCCCACGCGAGCGCCGGAAACTTCCCCCTCACGCCGCCTTGCGAAAGGTCGGCGGGATTTTCGCTTTGGCCAGTTGCCCGTACAGCGGCTCGGACGGCAGCCCGGCGTGCAGCACGTCGCGGGACAACAGCAGCCTGGCCAGATCGATGCCCGTGGAAAAACCCATGCTTTCCAGCATGAACACCAGGTCCTCCGTCACCACGTTGCCCGAGGCGCCCGGCGCGTACGGACAGCCGCCCAGTCCGGCGAGGCAGGAATCGAAGGCGCGGATGCCTTCCTCCAGCCCGGCCAGCGCGTTGGCGATGCCCAGGCCGCAGGTGTCGTGCAGATGGAGGCCGTACAGCACCGGCCCGATCTCGTCGCGCACGGCACGGACGACTTCCTTGATCTGCGCCGGGTGCGCGTAACCGACCGTGTCCGCCAGCATGATCTGATCGACACCGGCATCCGCGAGGCCCTTGCACAGCGCCACTGTCTGCTTCGTCGTCACCACCCCGTCGAACGAGCACCCGAACGCCGTCGAGGCCCCCGCCACCACCGGCACTTTTCTGTCTTGTGCCTTCATCCAGTCCATCACCTCGCGCATCATTGTGATCGACTCGGCGGGGGTGCGGTTGAGGTTGGCGCGGCTATGGCCCTCGCTGACCGAGATGGGCATGGAAATCTTGTGGACGCCGCCGTTATAGGCGTTCTGGGCGCCGCGCAGGTTCGGGGCGAGCGCCTGCACCGTCAGGCCTGGCAGCAGCGCCAGGACTTTCGACACCACCTCGGCGGTATCGGCCAGTTGCGGGATGACACGCGGGGGGACGTAGCTGCCGACCTCGATCTCCCGCACGCCGGCATCGGCGAGGGAGGCGATCCAGCGCACCTTGTCGTCCGTGGTCATGCGCGTTTTGGCGATCTGCAACCCGTCGCGCGGGCCGACATCGCAGATGGAAACGAATGTGCTCATGGTTCGGGGATCTCCGCGATCAGGATGGAGCCAGTGTCAGACCCGGTGATGTAGAGCGTCCGTCCGTCCGGCGCGAGGGCGCAGTTGGTGGTCATGCGGTCCTGGTCCGATTGCACGCGGTACAGCGGCACGCCATGCGGATCGACGATCCACACACAGCCATGGCCGGGATTGGCGATATACAAACGATCGTGCCGGTCCATCGCCAGCCCGTCCGGCCCAGAAAGACCTGGCGGCACGCGGGCGAAGCACTGCGCCTTGCCGACAATGCCGTCATCGCGCAACGCGATCCGCCAGACCTCGCACGAGCGGGTCATCGCCACATACAAATGGGTTTGCGCCGTGTTCAGCACCAGCCCATTTGGGCCTGGCCCCGTGGACAGCAGCCGGTCGAGCCGCCCGTCCCCGTGCAGCCGGTAAACGCGCCCCGCCGGGTCCTGCAATCCCGTCTGTCCCTGATCGGTGAACAGGATCGAATCGTCCCCGTGCAAGGTCAGGTCGTTGAGGCCCTTGAACCCCTCGGACAGCACCGTTTGCAGGATCGCCGCCGTCGCCCCGGTATCGGGGTCGATCCGCACCAGCCCGTGCCGGTGATCGGCGGCGATCAGGAACCCGTCCGGATGCGCCTTCAATCCGTTCGGCCAGCCCGGATATTCGGCGATCGCGGTCCAGTCATCGCCCTCTACCCGGAACACCCGCCCATACGGAACATCCACCACATACAGCCTTCCCTGGGCGTCAAAACACGGGCCTTCGAGGAAGCAATCGGCTGGCATTCCACCCCGGTTGCCATCCGCCCATCCGGAGCGTTCCAGACGGCGGAACCGGTCCGGCAAACGGGTGAGGACACGGGTGGGAATGACCGGGGGAGGAGCGAACCACATGACGGCGGAGGGTGGGGAAAGCGGGCCTGGAAGGCAAGGACACCGGACCGATGATCGTTTCACCGTGATGCCCCGGCCCGGCCGCATGGGACACTCAACCCACCCTGGCCGCGCCGGGTTGACAGGCCATCAGTTCCGCCCGTCCGGAGTTCCCTCACCCTTTCTCCGTCTGCGCCGTTTGCCGCCGCGGTCCGATGGGCGCCGCCGGGATCGCGCTGACATCCACCGCCGGCATGGGCAGGGTCATGTGTTTCAGCACCGCGTTCGCGAGATCGTTGTACCGGTCAAAGCTCCGCCGCAGCCGCGCGCGCCAGATCGGCACGCCGCCATTGGCGTGCAGTTCATAAACCGACTCCCGCGCGTCCAGGGCGGACCCCGCGTGATCCCAGGCCATGTGCAAAAGCGCCGCTCTTTGCCGCGCCGAATAGCCGCCGCCACCGAACGATTCCTCCAGTCCCGCGCTCATTTCGGGTGAGTCGAGATCGGTGTCGGAGGGCGCCACGATCAGCGACGATCCGGGCAGAATCCGTAACGTTTCGGTCAGGCGCTGGCGGGCGTTCAGCATGGCGATGCTGCCCACCGCGATGTGGTTGTGGTTGGGGTAGCAGAAGCCCTCCGGCGTGAACATCGGGTCGAGTTCCGCCGCGGTGAGGCAGGTGCGGACGGTTTGCACGTCGGTTATCATGTCCATCAGCATCTCGACCGTCGCCGCGTGTCCCGTCAGCCCCATGGCGTCCGTCAGGGCCAGGCCCAGTCCGAGGGCGAAATCGCCTTTGGAGAGCCAGCAATAGAGCTGGTGCCAGAACAGCCAGCGGGCGATGGGATCGACATTGGCGTCCAGGAAGAACAGCCGGTCGTTGGGGATGAAGACGTTGTCGAGCCACATCTGCCCGTCCAGCTCGTCGTTGCGGGCGGACAGCGGGGCCATGAACGGGTTGGTCTCGCGCACCGAGACCTTGCGGCACAGCACCGTGACACCGGGCGCATTGGTGCTGACGATGAAGGTGACGCGGTGGCCTTCGTGCTCGCACATCGCATTGCCTCCCACATAAATGTCCTCCGCATACGCCGGGCTGGTGTGCATGCCGACCTTGCCGGTGAGGAACAGTCCGTCTCGCGTGGCCTTGACCACGCGCAGCGCGTTGCGTCCGGCCGGGTCGGCGCGCAGGCGGTAGCCGATCGTGGCGGCGCCGGAGGAAAACGTCAGGAACCGTCCGGTTTCGGCGAGGGACTGGCGGTAAGCGGCGGCGTTTTCCACCTGCGCCGGGAATTTGCCGTAGGCCCGCGCGGTGGTTTCGATGCCAAGCGCGATCAGGTGGCCGTAGGCGGGCGTGTGGGTGACGTTGCCCGCGTTGAGGAAGGTGGTGGCGGAGTAGCTGCGTCCCAGCCGCCGCAGATCGGCGGGTGATTTTGGCAGGATGGTCCAGACGGGGGCGCCGGTTTCGGTCAGCAGGGTTTCGCGCCAGGCCGGGTCGGTATGGCGGTCGTACCAGGCGGCGTATTCCTCGACCATGCCGGTGGTGGCGGGGTGGGTGGCGATGTCCTCCACGAGGCCCTCGTTCATCACCCAGACCCGGCGGCCGTCCCGCAGGGATGCCCGGTAGTGCGCGCCTGTCCGCATGGTTTCCTCCCGTTGTGCCGGGGGGGTGTTTAGCACGGGACGCTGCCCCGCGCGCCGCGTCGTGCTGGCACGCTTCGCATGACGGACCAGGTCCCTGAACCCCATCCCCTGGCGCGCCCAATGGATGGGATCCAAGGGCTACCGCCCTTGGTGGAGGTCCAGGAGGCAAAGCCTCCTGGTGGGTTTCAGGGCAAAGCCCTGACCTTTCAATGCAATCCATCGAAAGATTTCATCATCCCGCCAACTTTCATTCACCCAGCAATTGGATTGCTGTCTCTCCGTTGGCCGCCCGGACACACGGCACGGGCTGACGGTCCGCTACATGTGGCCAGGCGGCGCGGGTTTCGTGATGTCGGAATACCCGCTGGCCGGGGTGCATATCGCGCAGGGGATCGAGAAGCAGAACGCCGGCGGCCCGAAACCTGAACTCGTGTCGCATCCGGTGCAGTTGCTCGCGTGCGCGCGTACGGGATCGGGAGTTTAGCCGCCGGGGGTTTCCCGCCGCATTTGCCCCACCTCGCGCGCCGGGTTAACCCTGTGCGCCATGACAAACGCTCCTCCCCCCAAACGCGGCCTCGCCCGCAACACCGCCAATTACGGCGACCGTGACTTCGCGCTCTATTTGCGCCGGTCCTTCGCCAAATCCATGGGCTATTCCCAGGCGATGCTCGACAAACCCGTGGTCGGGATCGTCGATACCGGCTCAGACTACAACAACTGCCACCGCACCGTCCCCGAACTGATCGAGGCGGTGAAGCGCGGCGTCCTCGCCGCGGGCGGTCTGCCGCTGGCCTTCCCCACCGTGTCGCTGTGCGAGCCCTCGCTGTTCCCGACCTCGATGCATTACCGCAACC
Source organism: Acetobacteraceae bacterium (assembly GCA_043750075.1). Lineage (GTDB taxonomy): Bacteria > Pseudomonadota > Alphaproteobacteria > Acetobacterales > Acetobacteraceae > Rhodopila. The sequence continues at coordinate 6,070 of JAYVCG010000616.1, forward strand.
TCGCCGCCCTCGACACAGAAGCGATGCTGACCGCGCAGCCGATGGACAGCGTGGTGCTGATCGGCGGCTGCGACAAGACGGTGCCCGCGCAACTGATGGCGGCGGCCTCGGCGGACATTCCGGCGGTGCAGCTCGTCACCGGCCCAATGCTGGCCACCCCGTTCCAGGGCGAGCGCCTCGCCGCCTGCACCGATTGCCGCCGGTACTGGGCCGCCTATCGCGCGGGCACCGTCAGCGCGGAACGGATCGGCCAGATCGAGGGCCGTCTCGCCACCACCGCGGGCACCTGCGGCGTCATGGGCACCGCCTCCACCATGGCCTGCATCGGCGAGGCGCTTGGCATGATCCCGTTGGGCCATGGCTCGATCCCCGCCGTCCACGCCGACCGGTTGCGCGCCGCCGAGGAAGCGGGCGCGCTGGCCGTCCGCCTGATCGAGCACCCCATCCGCCCGTCCGAGATCATCACCCCGGAATCCGTGGAAAACGCCGTCCGCGTGCTGCTGGCGTTGGGCGGCTCCACCAACGCGCTGATCCACCTGACCGCCGTGGCCGGACGGCTGGGGATCAAGATCGATCTGCACCGGCTGAACGCGCTGTCCGACACCACCCCCGTCCTGGTCGATCTGAAGCCGACCGGCGAGGGCTACATGGAGGATTTCCACTCCGCCGGGGGCATGCACGCCTTGCTGTGGGAAATGCGCGATCTGCTGCATCTCGATTGCCGCGACGTGACCGGGACGACGTTGCGCGAGCGGCTGACGAAGCCCGAATTCGTCGATCGCCGCTACATCCGCGCGTTCGACGAGCCCGTGACCCCGGTGGGCGGCATCGTGGCGCTGTTCGGCTCGCTGGCCCCGCGTGGCGCGATCCTCAAGCGCAGCGCCGCGACGCCCGCGCTGTTCGAGACCGAGGCCCGCGCCATCGTGTTCGATGGGCTGGAGGATCTCGCCAATCGCATTGACGATCCGGCGCTGGATGTGACGGCGGCGGACATTCTGGTGTTGAAGAACGCCGGGTCTTTGACTCCAGCCGGGATGCCGGAGGCGGGGTATTTGCCCATCCCCTCCAAACTCGCTCGCGCGGGCGTCAAGGACATGGTGCGCATGAGCGATTGCCGCATGTCCGGCACCGCCTTCGGCACCATCGTCCTGCACATCACGCCCGAGGCCGCCGCCGGTGGTCCGCTGGCGCTGGTGGAGAGCGGGGATCGCATCCGCTTGTCGGTGAAGGACCGCGCGCTCAATCTGCTGGTGGATGAGACCGTGCTGGCCAAACGCCGCGCGCTGTGGGCGCCGCCGCCGAAACCGGCGCGCGGGTGGGACCGGATCATCGCCGATCAGGTGTTGCAGGCGGATGAGGGGTGCGATCTGGCGGTGATGCGGCCCGGCGGGGCGTGAGGCGGGGTGTGAGGGCCGCCACGCTTTCTCGAACAAAGCATGGCGGCCCATCCACTCTCATAGCAAAAAAGCGATGACATGACGGGCTTCCTGTGCTATCTCTCGGAAACGGGGGAGGATGAGGTTTTCCGATGGTATACCGCGCAAAACCCAGAGGTACGGGGCGCGGTGTTCGCGGTCATCGAGACGTTGCGGTACAGGCCCTACCATCACTGGCGCCGGAAGCCCTTTGGTGTCCTGCGTGGTGGCGCGTGCGCTGGTTTGGGTGAGTTGCGTATTGAGAAACCACGCGGGGTTCACTACCGCGTGCTCGGCTGCCTGGTCCCATCTGAAACAGCATTCATCTTGCTTTATGCGTTCGAGAAGAACAGCGATCCAGAATATCGGATAGCCTGCCCAGAAGCACAGAAACGGAGGTCAGACGTCGAACGGAATGGACAACGTGTTCGTGACTGCCCAATCTGAACGGTTTGCCAGGCTCGCGCGGGAACTCGACGACCGGGCCTTCCGCGCGAGCTATATGGAACATCATTTAAAAGCTTTTTTAGCCGATCAGATCAGGGGACTGCGCGGTGGGATGTCGCAAACCGACTTTGGCCGTCTGATAGGCAAACCGCAAAGCGTGGTGTCGCGGCTGGAGGATGAATCGTACGGGAGAATCACATTACAGACCTTGATCGACATAGCCACCAGGCTGGACATCGCGTTCGTGGGGCGTTTCGTGGACTTCCCGGCCTTCCTGGAGGCCACCATGGATTTTTCTGAAGCGGCCGTGACGCCAAGACCATACGACACAAGCGTGATGGATGCGTTCATGAAGGCACCGCGTCCAGAGCCTGACGGCGCCCTAAGGGCATTCTTCAGCGCATCCCGTGAACAAAATCAATCTGGCCTCCATTCGGCGTCCTATCATCTTCCATCGGAAACCCTGTTTTCCGTCGCGGCGCACGAGCGCGGCAACGCGAAAGATCAAAACATGCGGGACATGTCATTGAGTCAGGATTCATGCCTGCCTTGGAGCCGGATCATCGAGAAAGCCGCATGAAGCTGGTCGGAACGGAAATCGGCCGCGTTGTGCATCTTCTGGTCCCTGACGAGGTCCGGCCGATGCATGGATGGGATTTTCCAGTTCTTTATCATGCGGTGGCGGCCCGGTATGGCTTCGCCAAGGTGCCCAATGACTTTGGCGCATTCCATCATGCGGATGGCGCTAAATTCGAGATTGGCCGCTTTACCACCTCCCATGTCGCGGGAAGCATTCCAGCCTCCGAACTCTTGCTTTTCAATGATGGAATCATAGCGGCGTGCGCGGATACCAATCTCGCGGAGTGGTTGCTCGACGATGTGATGGAATGGATGATTTCGTCCGGTTTCCTGCGTCCATCAGTAACCTTGAGACCAAGAACGTATGTGAGCCATGTGATTGTGCAATTTGATAAGCTCGCGCCTGATGGACTGAAACATATATTCGGAACCGCCGGCGGACTTGATGCGGCCCTGGCGGCACATTACGGAGACAATCGCACCATGAGTTTGTCCAGGCTCACTTTTTCGGTTGATCCGCGAACATCTTCCTCCCCTGGGCAACACATCGGCTTCACCCTGGAACGGCGCGCGCATGTGCCGTATGATCAGAACTGGTTCTGGTCCAGCGCGCCATTGCCCCTGGCAATCCATCTTTCAGTATTGGAAACCATGGAGGATGATTTTGTGAAAACCGGAAACATTTTATCCGGCCGCTGATAGTACTGACCGTGATCGCGCCGCGATACAGTCAGCCAGGGAATGATCTTCCACATGCCGCCGCTCCGGTCGCAACCGCGGCGGCGGTATCTCCACCCACCGCACGACGGTTCCGCCAACACGCACGGCAGCCCAGCCACGGACACGGCGCACATTGGCGCGGATAAAACCTCTGGCCGCCACAGGTGCTCGCCCACCACATCCACCTGGATCGTCACATGCGTCAGGCATGGCGCGTGGGTATGGAATCGGGTGGAGCCAAACGCGCGATCATGGACAGGCGAGCGAGGAGACACATGGCCGGGGTCAGGACGCGATCGAGAACGCCATCGGGGATGAACACGGTGTTTCCAGGCGATGGATGGAGGGAGAACAGGAGGCGCACGCGCGTCCCGCCAAGGTCACGGCCCGCGTATCTTGTTATCGATCCCCCCGGAAAACCTGATACCATGCCCTCTCCCAGTCCGGAGGAACACGCATGACCAGCCAGGACAACGCCGGACCACGGGAACGCCGCCGCATCCGCTCGGG
>JAYVCG010000617.1:0-6997 GCA_043750075.1 Acetobacteraceae bacterium
GCGAACACCGGGCACCCCACCGTGCCGGGATTGAGGATCAGCGGCCCGCCGGGCACCTGTGTCACGCTCTGCCGGTGGCTGTGCCCGCACAGCACCACCGCGCGCGCCATGGCAAAGCCAAGCCGCTCGCGGATCAGGGCGCGGGGGGCGGGGGTCATGCGGCCGGAGGGGGTATCCTCGGTCAGGTACGTGCTGTCGTCGGACGGGGTGCCATGCACCGCGAGCACATCGCCGTCCAGCGCGATCGTCGCCGGCAAATCGAACAACGCCCGCCGTTGCGCCTCGGTCAGTGCCGCGTGCGCGAACTGATCCACCTTGGGCAGCTTCGCCTCGGGGCGGTCGCACAAATAGCGGTCGTGGTTGCCGCGCACCGTGGGCAGCGCGAGCGCGTCCAGACACTCCATCGTCTCGCGCGGCCAGAGCGGACCCGCCACGCAATCCCCCAGATTGACGGTGGCATCGACACCGCGGCCGCGAATGTCGGCGAGCACGGCCTCCAGCGCGGGCAGATTGGCGTGGATGTCCGAAATGACGGCGAGACGCATGAGGCACTCCCCTGAGGGCACGGCGGGTGTTCCGTGATGGCGCGGGCGGGGGGAATGCGCAAGGTGGAGGGGGAGGCGTGTCAGAGGTTCTTCGGAATGGTGAAGCGCGGGGTCAGAGACAAGGTTGAGTATTATTCTTTTCGTCCATGTCTCATCGTGGCTCCTTCCATGGTTTTAGCCTCCCACGAATGATCGTATCAAGCGATTTTCCGCCCATCATCCGCCTCAGCCTTGTCAGTACAAACGAAGCCACATATTCAGCGCGATCTTCCGTCAGCATGGCGCTCTCCGGCGTCAATCCAGGAAAAGCCCGCTCAAGCACAGCGACGTCGCGAGCGATATAAAGCATGTTCCGTTCTTTGGCATCAACGCCCGTCCCAGTCCAGGACGTGGCCCGCCGCCGCGGCAAGCATAAGCATGAATTCGCGCAATGTGCGGCTATTGACTTCGTGAAACCCATGCATGTGATCAAGGTCGCCATATAGCTTTGTTATCCGACTGGCTTTCACTTCGTGAGCCAGGCCTTTGGGGGTATTGGGACCACCAAACGCGTTCAGGATATCACTTATGCGCTCTTCAATATTCTCATGCGCATAGTGAACATGATAGCCAGCAGACTGTCCTTCGAGCAAACGCATCTTGATCCAGCCATCTCGTGTATCGTCACGAACGATTCCTGGCTTGTACTCAGGAAAATCCTGAAATAAATACGAATGAATGACTTTCAGGTGATCGATGTCAAAATTTCCCTGGACAGGGCTCTCGTAAACCTCCTTGATACGAGCGGCGACATATTGAGCTTCACGTTGCTCACGCGCCATCCGTCCAGCTTCTTCTGAATTCTGGTTACTCACAAAGCGAGATTACTTCTGATCGCGGCAGAATGTTCCGCGCTCGTGATTTCGTCATCAATGTACCGGCGGTTCAGTTCCTCCGCCGCGGCATTGAGCACGAACCCCTCAAGCCGCACGCTACCCCGCGCGTAATCAATCGCGGCCTTGCGGCGGGCACGTTCCTCAGCACTGATCGCCGCCCGTGGCCTCACGACAACCTCATCCATGCGCTGCCCCCTTCCATGATACGCGATCATGCCATGACGCACCGCGGATTTCACCCTCGAAAACACCACGGAACGCGCCTGACATACCGCACCCGCCGCCACGGACACGTCCCATTAACCTCCCCTCAACCCCTTCGTGCCCACACTCCCCGCCCGCACCACCATGCGACGGGACATCATGGCCACTCTCCCCACCGCCGCCACCCTCCGCGCCCGCCTTCTCGCCGCCCTGGGCCAGCCCGAGGCCCGGCTTTCCCGCGCCGCCCATCGCGCGGGCAACGACAGGACCGGCATCGCCGCCGTGCGCCACATCGCCGCCGCCGCCCGCGCCGGACTGCCCGAAGCCCAGGCGAAACTGGGGCTGTGTTACCTCCACGGCCAGGGCGTGCCCGCGAGCGAAACCGAGGCCCGCCACTGGCTCGAACGCGCGGCGCAAGGGGGCGATGTTGGCGCCCAGACCGCACTGGCGTCCATGGCGTTGCGCGGCCTTAGCGGCCCCTATGAGCGCGGACCGTTCGCGCGCCCAGCCTCGGCGGAACCCGACAACCGCCTGGCCGCCGACCTCGCGCGGCGGGCGGCGGAGGGCGGATCGGCGGAGGCGCGCGCCCTGCTCGCCTTCCTCCTCCGCACCGACCCCTCCCTGGCCGGAGCGCCCGAGGAAGCCAACGCCCTTTACCAGGCCTCCGCCGAGGCCGGATGGCCCCTGGGCCAGCTTGGCCACGCCATGACCCGGCTCGGGGAGAACACGCCGGAGGCATTGCGCGAAGCCCAGGACCTGCTCCAGGCCGCCGCCGCCGCGCATCTCCCCACCGCCCATTTCCTGTTGGGCGCCATGACCGAGGCGGGGGCGTGCGCCGCGCCCGACCTGACCACGGCCGCCGCCCATTACCGCCGGGGCGCCGAACACGGCCACACCGGTTCGAAAACCCGTCTGGGCCTGGCGCTGCTCACCGGACGCGGCACGCCCAGGAACCTGGTGGAGGCCGAAACCTGGCTTCGCCGCGCCGCCCATGACGGGGACAAAACCGCCGCCGCCCTCCTGGGCGATTTCCATGCCAATCCGGAACAGCCCTCCCCCAACCGGGCCGAAGCGGCGCGCTGGTATCGCCGCGCCGCCGAACTCGGACACGCGGGCTCGGCCCATGCGCTGGCCCGCGCGATCACCGCCGGAGCCGAGGGCCAGCCCGATCCGCGCGACATCCTGCACTGGCTCCAGACCGCCATCACCCTGGGCGCGCACGCCGCCTGGTCCGATCTGCGCGGCCTGATCCTGGCCCGCTGCCTGCCGGAAGACCACCTCCCCGCGTTGCATTTCTGGCTGCAACGCATGATCCAGCAAAACCACCCCGAGGCTGGATTTCAGGTCGGCCTCTGCCTCAACGCCGGCATCGGCACCCCGCCCGACGAGGCGATGGCCCGGCGTTATTACCTGTGGGCCGCGAGCCTCGGCCTGATCGAGGCCATGGCCGCCGCCGCCGAGATGCTGCTGAACGGCCGTGGCGGCCCGTCCGATCCAGACCTCGCGCGCGCTTTGTTCACCCATGCCGCCAAACGCGGCCACCCAGGCGCTGCCTACGCTCTGGGCGTCATGGCCGGTGACGACTGCGCCCAGGCGATGCCCCATTTCCGGCACGCGGCGGCCCTGGGTCATGCGAAGGCGCAAACCTTGGTTGAACGGGAAACCGCCCAGGAGGAAACCGCCCTGGGCGCATGATGGCGAAGGCCCCTGAATGGCCGCCCTTCTCCCTGGCCAGGCATCTGTTCCAGCGGCGTGCCAGGAGAACGCCCCGGCAGACAATGAGCCGATTCACACCGCCACCCCCTGCCTCCGCCCTGTCACATCGCGCGAGCGTTCCGGATGAAGGCGCGGATCAGGTCCGGGTTCTTGACGCCTTTGGCACGTTCCACGCCGGAGGACACATCAACCGCGCCCGCGCCTGAACACCTGATCGCTTCAGCGACATTGGCCGGATCAAGACCCCCCGCCAGAATCCATGGCCCAGGGGCTTGCCACCCCCGCGTCAAAGCCCAGTCAAAGCTGACGGCGTTCCCTCCTGGGCGGGTCGCCTCGGGGGGCGGTTTCGACTCGATCAGCAGCGCGTCGGCGCCATCCAGGGTGAGGGGCAGATCGGCGGCGGTGGCCACTCCGGCCGCGCGCCAGACCGGCAGGCCGAACCGCGCGCGGAAAGCGGGCAGGTGCGCCCCGGCATCATAGAGTTGCAGGATGTCGAGCTTCACTTCCGCCAGTGCCTCGGCGATCATCGCCTCGGTGGGTTTGACGAACAGCCCCACGCGCAACGGGCCGTCAGGATACGGCGCCGACAGCGCCCGCGCCCGCGCGGGTGTCACGTAACGCGGCGAGGGCGGAAAGAACACGAATCCGATCCAGTCCGCGCCACCCTCGATGGCGGCCTCGATCGCGGCGGGATCGGTGAGGCCGCAAATCTTCACCCGCGCCATGTCACCCGCGCATCCTGCCGGCCAGTGTTCTCAGGCATCGTCCTTCTCAGGGCCATGCCGCGGCACCATGCGGGTGCGCGCGCCTTCACCGCGGCGGCGCCAGCAACCGTCCGGCGGGGATGGTTTTCAGTTCCTGCTGTTTGGCTTCCATCACCCGCACCGTCGCCTCGGCCCGCTTCGTCTCGCGGCGATGGCGCAGCGCTGTGAACCAGACGCGCACCCCTCCCAGGAAGAAGCCCAGACCGAGGGCGGAGAGCATGGCGACGGACAGCGGCAGTTCCAGGGAATAATCCGTCGGGAACAGATCGAAGCGGACCGGCTGCTTGTTCGACAGGACGAACAGGATCATCAACAGCAACAGCGGCACGCCGATGAGCAGGCGCAGGAAGGTGCGAAATCTCATTCATCCGATCCGATCAGCGAGGGCACGTCCTCGGATCTGGGCGCGTTGACCCGTTCCCGCAACTCTTTTCCGGCCTTGAAGAAGGGTACCGACTTTTCATCGACCGGCACGGTTTCCCCGGTGCGGGGGTTGCGTCCGGTGCGGGCATCACGGTGCTTGACGGTGAAGGCGCCGAAACCGCGCAGTTCCACGCGCTCCCCGCGTGACAGCGCGGCGGTGATTTCCGCGAAAATCGTGCTGACGATGATCTCGATGTCGGCGCCACGCAGATGCGGGTTGTCAGCCGCCAGGCCGGAAATCAATTCTGACTTCGTCACACGGGGATCTCCGGTCCGGAGGCCTCAGGCAGGGGCCTCATCCAAGGGTCTCAACGTTGCCAGACAGCCCAGGGACCGTCAAGCCTAACGCTTTGGGAAAGCAGGGTTTTCCACAGGCCATCGAAGAAGGGCAGCAGTTCGTTGGCGGCCATCCGGCCCGCGAGCCCCCCGGTGGTGATGTCGTCCACCGGCAGATCGGCGGCGAGGCCCTTGGTCTTTTCCATCCAGGCACGGGCGTCCTGCTCATCGCCAATGGCGTCGATCAGGCCCAGTTTCAGCGCCTGGCGCCCGGTATAGGCGCGGCCATCGGCCAGGGCGCGCACTGCCTCGGGCTCCATCTTGCGGCCCGTGGCCACCATGCCGACGAACTGATCGTACATGTCCAGCACGATGCCCCGCAGCACTTCCCGCCCGGCCGGCGTCATCGGTTTGATCAGGCTTGGCTGGTCCTTGAGGGGGCCGGAGGTGATCGCCTCGGCGGTGACACCCAGTTTTCCCAGCAGGCCGGAGATTTCGCCGGTTTCCATCAGCACGCCGATGGAGCCGGTGACGGTGGATTCGCGCGCGAACACCCGGTGCGCGGGCAGCGCGATCATATACCCGGCGGAGGCGGCGAGGCCGCCCATCACCGCGACGACCGGTTTCTTTTCCGCGACCTCCCGGATCGCCATGTAAAGCGACTCGCCGCCCGAGACGCTGCCGCCCGGACTGTTGATGGCGACGATCAGGGCCTTGACGCCGGTGTCCTTGCCCGCTTCGCGCACGGCGGCGAGCAGTTTGCGGTCCTCGGTGATGATGCCGGTGACGGACAGGCGGGCGAGGCGCGGGCCGCCCGCGCTGATCCCCGCGCCGCGCAGGCCGATCAGCACCGCGATCACGACCGCCAGCACGGCGAGCGTGCGCCACACGATCAGGCGCCGTTTGAGGCGGCGGCGATCCATCAGAAGATCAACATCGAGCGACATGGGGATGACCGGATACTGTCAGTGGGGAAAGGAATGGCCCGGCCGGGGCGGGCCATCCATGCCAGCACGGCGTCGCGGGAAAGACCGGCCGCGACCGGAAGAACCAAAGCAAGACCCGCGCCGTCCAGGAAACTCCTGAACGGCGCGGCCGTATCGGCTAGTCCTGCGTCAGTTGGTTGCGGCGGCGGATCGCCGCGCCCAGGATGTCGCCGAGGGAGGCGCCGGAGTCGGAGGAGCCATATTCTTGCATGGCTTGTTTTTCCTCCTCCATTTCCTTGCCCTTGATGGTCAGGGTCAGCTTGCGCGCCGCGCGATCGACCGAGACGATCTTGGCATCGACCTTCTCGCCGACGGCGAAACGGTCGGGCCGCTGGTCGGTCTTGTCGCGCGCCAGTTCCGCCCGCCGGATGAAGCCGGTGAGGACGTCGTTGACCTTGACCTCGATGCCGTTGGCCTGGATGGCGCTGATGACGCAGGTGACGACATCGCCCTTGTGGACGGTATCGAGCAGCGTCGCCGCCGGATCGTCGCGCATCTGCTTGATGCCGAGGCTGATGCGTTCCTTCTCCACGTCAACGTCGAGCACTTTCGCCTTGACGATCTCGCCCTTCTCGAATTTGGCCATCGCCAGTTCGCCGGGCTCGTCCCAGGACAGGTCGGACATGTGGATCATGCCGTCGATGTCCGCCGACAGGCCGATGAACAGGCCGAACTCGGTGATGTTGCGGATCTCGCCCTCGACTTCCGAACCGATCGGATGGTCGTCGGCGAACTGCTCCCATGGGTTGCGCTGCACCTGCTTGAGGCCAAGCGAGATGCGGCGTTTGCCGCTGTCCACGTCCAGCACCATGACGTCCACTTCCTGGCTGGTCGAGACGATCTTGCCGGGGTGGACGTTCTTCTTGGTCCAGGACATCTCGGAAACGTGGACGAGACCCTCGACCCCCGGCTCCAGCTCCACGAAGGCGCCGTAATCGGTGATGTTGGTGACACGGCCGGAATAACGCGCGCCCGGCGGGTATTTGGCGGCCACGCCTTCCCAGGGATCGGCTTCCAACTGTTTCATGCCCAAAGAGATGCGCTGGGTTTCGGAGTTGAAGCGGATGACCTGCACCTTGACGGGCTGGCCGATGACCAGGGCCTCGCTCGGGTGGTTGATGCGGCGCCAGGCGATGTCGGTGACGTGCAGCAATCCGTCCACGCCGCCGAGATCGACGAAGGCGCCGTAATCGGTGATGTTCTTCACC
>JAYVCG010000618.1:0-12627 GCA_043750075.1 Acetobacteraceae bacterium
GACCTGACTGCCGAGGAGGTGGCGGCCGATGCCCCACATGTGTTCATATTCGCCCGTGGCGTTCAGGTGTTCGTGGCCCATGAACACGTCGTCGATGTCCTGTACCTCGAACGAGAAGTGATTGAGGCCGGCGCGGTCGTTCTTCATGCAGAAGAAGGCGTGGTGATCGACATAGGCATCGCCCGCGTCGATGCGGCTGAACTGGCCGATCACATTGTCTTTTTCCCCGGCGTAGACGTCGTCGGAGCGGATCAGTCCCAGAACGTCACGGAACCAGCGCACGGTTTCCTGATTCTTTGGGGAGCCCATGACGGCGTGGCCGATGCGTTTCACGGTGGACGGCCCGGCGGGGAAGCGGATGACCTCGCCCATGCGGTTCAGCGGGGCGGCGCCGGAGTTGATCGCCTGGCGTGTGACGGGCAGGGGCGGGAGGGCTGCGATGCCGTGGACGATTTCGATGGTGTAACCGTTGGGTTCGGTCAGGCGGACGCGTTTGCCGCCGCCCGGCTCGTCGATCGTTTCGATACCGGAGGCTCCGGGGAAGGTGGCGATGGTTTTGAGATCGTCCTCGCTGGCGGCGGCCCAGGCGAAACCGAGGAAAGCGGGCTCGCCTTTTTCGGTGATGTGGATGTGGTGGGCCGGATCGGTGCCGCGCATGTAGAGGGCTGTCGGGGTGCGGGCGGCGCGGGTCATGCCGAAGGCGGTGAGGAAGGCTTCCTGCGCGTCCAGGTCGGGGGAGCGGAGGCGGCCGTGAGCGAGGTCGCGCACTTTGATGGTTGGCATGTTGTCTCTCCCGCGCGGTGGTTTGGGGGAGGGTAGAGGGGGTGGGGGGCAGGGGCAAGCGGGGCGCTACCCCGCCCCCGCCAGGAGGGCGCCGCCCTCCTGGCCCTCCCGCCGCCCTGCTCTGGGCGTGCCCCGCATGACGGCTCGCCTTTGGAAACCATCCATGGGAGTCACCAGGGATGGGTCTTTATTCGTTTCTCAGGCGGCGTCTTCCCGCCGGTCCCGCACCCTCACATACGCGACCTTGACGTGATCTTCGCAATAGGGACGCCCAGGCTCGGAGGGGACGTCACAGAAATGAAAATCCTTGGTGCCGGGTTCGCCAATGGGCCAGCAGCATGTCACCACGCGCCCGGATATCCGGGGGCCGGTGGACAGGGGGCGGGATGCCAGACCCGGCAAGGGACGGGGAGGCACGGCCACCGGCCGGGACACCGCCACGGCGGCGGGCCTGAGACCCAGGGGCAGCGGCACGCGCACGGGCTCGGGCCGTGTCAGCCTGACGGCCGCGCCCTGGATTTCGACGGGCGGAGCGGCTTTTGCCTCCACCGCGGCGGGCGCGGTCTCAGCGGCGGGCTGCCCAGAGGCGGACGGTCCAGAGGCGGGCTGCTCAAAAACACTGTCCACGCCAGCAGTGGTCGCGCCAGCACTGGCCAGGCCAGCGGTGGCCATGCCAACGCTGACCATACCCGCACCGGTCATACCCGCACTGGCCACGCCGCGTGCTTGTTCCACCACGGGAACAAGCATCCCGGCGGACGCCATGGGCGGCAACGCCTCGAACGCCGTCTCCGCCACCGCACTGGGCAAAGGCGGCAGGGTGGGGCCCTCGACCCGGCGGACGGTGACGCGTGTCACGGGCTCCGCGTTGGGATCGCGGCGGATTGGCGAGGGGCGGGCGGGCAAATCCAGCCGGTGCGCCTTGCCAACGATCGCGTTCTTCGTCACGCCCAGACGCCGGCCGATCTCGGCGGTGGAATGTCCTTCCGCCCACAGCCCGCGCAACTGGTTGATGACCTCGTCGGTCCACTCCATCTTGGGATCCCCCTGCCGTCCAGACACAACATACAGTATCCCGCGTCCGGGCCGGCCTCAATGGGGAAAACCCTTGTTTTCACAAAAACTTGTGGATAACCAAGGGGCTGGCCACACAATGTTGTTTTAAGGGCGGTTTCTAAAACAACAATCCTTTCTTCAACAGGCCATGCACACCCTTTTCCCCATTGACGGTCTGGGTGACGTGGAAATCCACGGCCAGGGAGCAGAACTGATAGGCCTGCTCGCGCGACAAATTGGTGCGCCCGGTGATGAAGGCGATCATCTGCCGCAGCGCCTGCTTCATCGCCATGTCGAGATCCTCGTGCATCCCCATGGTGATGAAATGCGTGGGGGTCTCGGCGCGCGGATGGGTCAGCAAGGGCGCCCGCTCGCCGCCGCCCTTGTGCAGCACCAGGGTGAAGGTGCCGGTGAGGCAGATTTCCAGCGCGTTGATGCAGACCTCGCCATCGCCCTGCACCCCATGCCCATCCCCCGCCGAGAACAGCGCGCCTTCAGCCCAGACGGGGAGGAACAGAGTGGAACCCTGGGTCAGCTCCTTGTTGTCGAGGTTGCCGCCATGCTCGCGCGGCTGAATGGTGGAGATGGTGCCGTAACGGGGCTGCGGCGCCACGCCCATGACGCCGAAGAACGGCGCCAGCGTCAGCTCGGTGCCCCAGGGCAGGCGGCAGGTGCCGCGGGCGCGATCGACGGGGATGTGGCTCAGGTAGCGGTCGGGGAAATCCTCGGGCAGCGTGCCGGCCAGGGGGCGGAAGCCGCAATAGCCCCAGTCGTTGCCGACCTCGATCTTGTCGATGCGGACTTCCAGCATGTCGCCGGGCCCGGCACCCTTCACGCCCACCGGGCCGGTGAGGATATGCCCCCCCGCGCGCGGAATGTTCGAGGCATGGATCGCCGCCAGCGCGGGGGGGATCGCCATGCCGGAGCCGGGGGGCGGCATGACCTCGGGGGCGCCAGAGACGCATTCCAGCACCACGGTATCGCCGGAAGCGATGGTGATCAGGGCGGGATAAGCCGCGTCGAACGTGCCCCAGCGGGCGGTTTCGGGGCCGGCGGCGAGGCGGTGGGTGGCCATGTGTATCCTCGAACGGTCAGTTGCGGGGGGCATCTGACCAGGGTTTTTGGGGGGAAGGTAGAGGGGGCGGCTGCCTTTTCCCGTCATCCGCCGGGCTGTCCGGAGGATGCGGCGCCGCATGTGCCGGTATGGATATGAAGGTATGGATGGCGCTGGCGCGATCGTGCCATGATATAAAGAGGAACAGCATCGCCAGGGTCAGCGCCCATGCCGCGCCGCCTCGTCCAGCGGGCGGTGCGCCGCGGCACAGGCCCGGTAGTTGGCGTCCAGCACCGGCGCCATCAGACGCAGCGCGGCGAGGCGGCGCGCCACGTCGCGCACATGGCGCACCTCACCCGGCGTGAGCACGCGGCCAAGCAGGGGCTGCTCGCGGTAGGACAGCCATTTCTTGAGCACCTGATAGCCGCCGATGGTGAAGCTCCAGACCGTTTCGGGGATGTTCCGCCAATACGCATCGGCATTGAGGAACACGTCATGCGTGCGTTCCCCCAGCAGCGCCGCCTCCCCCTGGGCCAGTGCCTCGCCCGGTGTGCGATCCCGCGTGACGATCCTTCCGCGGCCCGGCATCACCGCGGCGTCCTTGCCCGCGTGGCCCCAGCCGGCGGTGAGCCCGCGGTCAGCCTCGGTCATCGCGCCGCCCCCGCGCTTCGCCGGCATCGCGATGGTCATCAGCGCCGGATGGAGCGTCCCGGCGGTGACGCCTGGCACCTGCATTTCTGGGTCGAGCAAAGCGGCGACATGGGCGCCAAGTGCCGCGGAGGCGCGCAACAGACCGGCATTGTCCGGCAGCGGCACGCGCGGCCAGTCCTGCCGGATGCCGTCCGCGTTCTCCGAAAGCCAGGCGGGGGCATGACCGATGGCGAGCGCATGGTGCCAGGGGAGGGCGGCGATGGCGCGGTCTTCGTCCGGGTCCGGCAAACCGAGAGCGGCGAGCCAGGCACGGGCAGCGGGGGAGAGGTTGGCGCGTTTGTCCGATTGGAAGAACGTGATCGCGGAGCAATTCGGACGAAGGAGATGATAGTCCGTCAGAGTTTTTGTCAGAAGGATATGTGGCCCCTCACTTGGCCGTTCGCGATATGGTCTACTCACAATAGCTGGATTACTACCGCTGATCAGAGCCTCTAACTCTGGGCGTGCCCGATTCCAGATTGGTGGGGTACTTGTAAAGTAACACCACACACTATCAAAAGGCCGTTGGAAATAGCGGCGTAAATTACCATCATTGAATGTCTCCTTTCGTAATAAATTCTCACGCGCTTTAGCGGCATCAAACACGGCCATATTCTGAACCGGGCCACAGTTTTCCTCTTGCAAGACCGATAGCGCCACGCTCGCGTCAAAATACCGCCGCATCCGTCTCGCGAGTTCGTCACGATTACCGTCCATCAACGCTTCTCGCCGCATCTCTTGAAGCCCGGAGATCGCATCCCGCGCGGCCAATGCCGGTAATGATGGCCAGGACGTGTAGTCCGCCGCGATGACGCCTGGCCGTAGAGAAAAGCGATTGGCCGGGACTGGAGCGGCGTGTGTGTAGGTCGCGTCAAAATCGGTGGTGGCAAGACTGCCCGCCAGAGTCTCACGTTTGGCCGTGCCCCACAGATCGCGATACAGAACCTGCCCCCGCGCGGCGCCATCACGTTTCACCATCAGCGCCACCGCCGTGCCGACCTGGATACCTTCGCGATTGGCCTCGGTGCTGAACACAGAAGGATCGGGGCCACCGTCTGGCGTGACCTTACCGGTCTCGAATTTCGAGCCGTTCAGGTTGTCCACCCAGATGCGATCGAACTCCGTCACCAGCTTCCTTCGCATCACCACGTAAGACGCATACGACAGCCACGAATGGTTGCTAATGAAACAAACAACGCCACGGCCCGTGCCCTCGGCGATGCGCCGTTCCGCGATCCGGAAGAACCGCACATAAAGATCGTCCAGGTTGAATTTCCGGATGCCCCAGTCGCGTTGCAGCCCTTCCTTGTAGGGATCGACCAGCCCCGACTCCTCGGCGGGCGAGGTGCCCGCGAAAGCGTTGTACGGCGGATTGCCCAGTACCACGAGGATTGGCCGTGCCTGCTTCACGCGCGCCGCCTCGTCCCGCTCATCGGCGAGCGGTGGATAGGTGTACCGCAACCCGCGCTGCGGCGTGTCCGGCGATTCGCTTTCCCGTGGCGCGGCCCAGCCGGTCAGCGCATTGGTCAGATAGACGGCGGCGCGTTCTTCCTCGCCAAGCGGCGCGCCCGCGGCGCGCAGCGCGTGTCCCACCTGCCAGTGTGCGATCACGTAAGGCGCGGGCATGATCTCGAACCCGGCGATGCGGGTCATCGCGGCTTGTTTCAGGTCTTCCGCCATCAGCGCGTCCTCGCCCTTGTCGCGCAAGGTGCGGGCGATACGGTCCAGCACTTCCACCAGATAGGCGCCGGTGCCGCAGCAGGGATCGAGCACCCAGACATCGGGATCGGCCAGCCCGTCCGCCACGCCGAGTTCGGTGCGCAGCACCTGATCGACCCGTTCGACCATGTAACGGACGATCTCGCGCGGCGTGTACCACACCCCCATCTCCTTGCGCAGATCGGGATCGAAGGCGGCCAGGAAGGGTTCGTAGAAATACCGCACGGCATCCGTCTCCTGGAAACGGGCGAAGAATGCCCCGCGATCCACCCGGTTGAGCGCCGCCGATGCCCAGGAAAGCGGTTCTTCCAGGCCGAGGGGTTTGAGGTATTGGGGGGTGGCGATGCGCTGGAACAGGGTATCGACGAACGGAACGCGCAGGCTCCAGCCCGCGGCGCGCCAATCGAAGCTGGCCTGGCCATCGCGCGCCACCTCCACCCAGGCGCTGAACAACCCGTAGAACAACGTCTGCACCAGGGTGCTGCGGAACAGATGCTCGCCTTTCGGACCCTCGAACTGAAGGCCCAGCGCCTCCTGCAAGGCGTTCCGCAGTTCGGCGAAAGCGGGCAGGTTCGCCTGTTCGTCCACTCTGGCGAGGGCGTCACGGGCATAAGAGGCGAGGAAGAAAGCCACATCCTCCGGGCGGTCGAGCGGTGCCTGATGCAGCAGCACGCGTTCGAGGAACTCGGCGAAACGCGCCCCCAGACCGGCGGGACGGCGCGGGTCGCGGGCCAGGGTGAAAAAAGCGGCGGCATCGGCACAGTTGAAACTGAAGCTTTCCCGCCGTTCCGGCTGGCCTCGCGCGTCCCGGCCCAGGAGCACGAAATCGCGGTAATTGGTGACGAGCACGAGGCCATAGCCCGTCAGATAGCGGCGCACCTGCTCGCTGCCCGCCTTGACTGACAGGTCCGCCGGAATGTCATCGACTTCCACGACGCCGCGCTCCGGCGAGCGGGCTTCCGGCCAATCCTCCAGGGCTTGCCCGCGTGCCGTCACGAAGAGGCCCATGTCGGGAAAACCCGAGCCCCGGTTCCGCAAATTCGGCACGCAGAACACGCGCGGTTTCAGTCCTTCGCCCGCGGCGTTCAGCGCGCCCGCCAGAGCGCCGTAGTAGCTGATTTCCCCGGTACCGGCGCGCGTGGCGCGAATGCGGGCGATCTCCGCCAGATAATCGGACAGAATGTTTTGTTTCACGATCCGTTATCCTGGCTGCTGCTGGCCAACTCCTTTGATGGCGCTGGCGCGATCGTGCTATACAACAGCCATGACCCGATTCGGCCTTTCCCAACCCGACCTGTTCGCCCCCCCCGCCGCGCCTCCCGCTGAGCCGCCGCGCGCACCGCTCGATGAACTCACGGAATTGCTCGCGATGCTACGCGCCGCCACGCATTTGCCCTGGCCAGGTGCTGCCGCGACAATGAGGGAGGAACATCGCGCCCTGGGCCTCGCGCGCCTCGCGGGGGATGAGGGTAAGAAACTGGCTGAGGCGATCATGGACGAGACGGAGCGTCTGTTCGCCGCCACTGAACAGGATCCCATGGAAACGGTCATCGCGCCGACGCCCTAAAGCCTCACCTGAAACATCGGATCAGGCACCGTGGCCCCCGTCCTGGAGAAAACAGGACGGGAAAGTGGCATGACGCCATCAAATGAAACGAATTTCCCGCGCGGCGGTCACACCCGTTCTTTCACTGGCTCGCGCACCACGGGTTTGCCATCAGGGCCGGTGAGGGAGCCCTTCGCCTTGTCGGCGCTGGCCTCCATCGACGCATCTTCTTCCTCGGCCATGTTCTTCTTGAAGGATTTGATGCCCTTGGCGAAGTCGCCCATCAGGCCGCTGACCTTGCCGCCGCCAAACAGCAGCAGCACGACCGCGAGCACGACCAACCAGTGCCAAATGCTGAAGCTGCCCATTCCAGTCCTCCGTCCAACCCGCGTTCCCCGTGCTGGCACACGCCAGCCGGTTCGCCCACACATGGCCCGGCCCGCGCGCGGATGCAAGCGCTCTTGTGCCAGGTCCGGCGATCTTCTGCCAGGTCCGGCGAGGATTCGTTGCCCGCCGCCAGATGACGCGATAACGTCAACGCCGGAGACAGGGCCCGGCCAGCCAAACGATGCCGGGACGCCTCCAGGGGAGGGCGCCATGCCCTTGCACAACGGGAAGATCCGACGGGTCGCCAGACACCGGAAAGGGACAGGACAATGCCAACGGGCACCGTGAAATGGTTCAACACCACCAAGGGTTTTGGCTTCATCGGCCCCGATTCGGGGGACAAGGACATCTTCGTCCACATCAGCGCGGTGCAGAAAGCCGGCATGCGCACGCTGAATGAAGGGCAAAAAATCGATTTCGACGTGGAGCAGCAGGCCAATGGCCGCGCCGCCGCGGTCAACCTGGCCACGCCGGACTGAGACAGCCCAGGCGAGAGGCCCTTTGGCCGCGCCCGGATGGACCGCGTCCAGGTTGGCCACATTCCTCCGGCCACATTCCCTTGGCCCTGTCCGTTTGGCCCTGTCCGTTTGGACCGCGCCCGCTTTGACCATGTTCGCTTTGACCGCTCCCCTGGTCAGGCCGCCCTTGGCCACGCGCCGTGCGGTCGCGAAACGTGACCGGATGGCGGGGAACCACTTCTCCGCCCCCTTGCTTCCACCAGAGAAGGGGGCAGACATGCGGTGGCCGGGAAGCGGACAAGCTTGCATGACGCGCCACGGTCATCTAGGCAGACGAAGCATTCGGAACGGACCCTCATGAGCCATACCCTGGAAGAACGCGCCCGGTCACGGCGTCTGCCAGGCGCCACGCCTGAGGTCGCTCTCGACGCCGCGGCGATCCGGGATGCGTACAGGCGATGGTCTTCCTCCTACGACATCGTGTTTGGCGGGATTTCCTCGGCGGGCCGCAAACGCGCCGCCACCCTGGTCAATCGTCTGCCTGGGCGCGATGTGCTGGAAGTGGGGGTCGGCACCGGCCTCGCCTTGCCGCGCTACAACCCGGACAAGCGAATCGTCGGCATCGACCTGTCAGCGGAAATGCTGGCCCTCGCCCGCCGCCGCGTCGCCGATGAGGGATTGCGCAACGTCAAGGACCTGCTGGAAATGGACGCCGAGGCGACCGAGTTCGCCGACGGTCAGTTCGATACCGCGATCGCCATGTTCGTCGCCTCGGTGGTGCCCAGTCCGCGGCGGCTGCTGGCGGAACTGCGCCGGGTCGTCAAACCGGGCGGCAACATCCTGTTCGTCAACCACTTCGCCGCCGAGGGCGGACCCCGCTGGTGGGTCGAACGCGCCATGGCGCCGATGTCCCGCCGCCTTGGCTGGCACCCCGACTTCGCCACCAAGGCGCTGTTTGAGCCCGAGGACATCGCCGGCATCGAGACCAGCCCGGTGCCGCCGTTCGGCATCTTCACCCTCGTGCGTTTGCCGAACTGACGTTTGGCGCGCTGGCGTTTGGCGAACTGGCGTTTGGAGCGCTGACGTTTGCCGAACTGGCGTTTGCCGCGCTGGCGTTTGCCGCGCTGGCGTTTGCCGCGCTGACCGGCGGGCGCGTGTCCTCCCCGGACGCCGCCCGCCGCGCCGCCGCGATCGCGGTCCCCGAGGCCGGGCCATCCGATACCGCCCAGTCGATGGCGGCGCGTAACGCCACGTCATATGGGGTGGAGCCAAGTAACCGTTGCTTTAGTGACTCCCGGTCCGCGTCCGGCGCCGCCGCGTGAACAGCGGCGGACTCCAGGGAACCGTGCGATGAGACGGCACGGACCGCCGCATCCTGGACGGGAATGGCGGACACCCTGACATCGCGCGCCGGGACATCGACCCTCGCACGACCGGCTCCTGGACCATCGACCCCTGGACCGTCGGCTCCTGCGACAACGCGGGCCATCGCGGCCACCGGCGCGGCCACTGGTCCCTGAGCGCCTGACGGCTGCATCGCTGGCCGGGGCGGGGACGGCTGGCGCGGCGGCTCTGCCTGAACGGGCATGGGCGTGACGGGCATGGGCGTGGCGGGCACCGTCTGAACAGGCATGGGCGTGATGGCGGCCCAGACCGGGTCGGCGGTCCGTTCCCCCTCCGCGCGGCGGGTCTGGAGCAGACGCACCTGGTTCAGGCACGCCAACTGCACCTTCGTCATCGCCGTGAGGTTCTGGCGGTAGCGGAGCTTCATCGTCTCCAACTGCCCGGACAAACTTTCCCGCCCGCTGTCGAGGATCAGCGCCTGATACAGCACGGTCTGGCCCGAGAGCATGATCTCGGCGGCATCGCGCGGGCAGAACGACATCACCGAGTGGACGACCATCTGGGTCTTCGCCTCCCGCCGCGGCGCAGGTTCATCGGGATGGCAGACGATGGCGTCGATCACCGGGCGGAGCAGTTCGGTGGTCAGTTCAGCGAAGCCGAAGGGCATGGGAAGGAATCCTGGATGGTGGTGGTTTATGTAAAATTTCCTATTATGGGTCTCTCGTCAAGGATTTTTAGGGTGGAGGCGCTTTCCGTACCCGTTCGTGCCATCGACACCCCCTCACCACGGAACGTGGAAAAAGATAAAGAATGCCTGAACATTCCCTCACGCCCAGGAGCGTCGCATGAAAAGCGGAATCGCGTTTGCTCTGTTGTCAGCCGTGCTGTTTGGCGCGAGCACGCCCCTGGCCAGGCTCCTGCTGGGGAATGCCGGTCCCTGGATGATGGCGGGCCTGCTGTATCTCGGCTCTGGGCTGGGACTGGCGGCGGTGCATTGCACGCGCGGTGTCCTTGGCCTTCCCTCCGTCGAGGCGCCGTTGCGCCGCGCGGACATTCCCTGGCTCGCCGCCGTCATCGTGGCGGGGGGCGTGCTCGGACCCGTGTGCCTGATGTTCGGCCTTGTCCGCACCAGCGCCACGAATGCGTCACTGCTGCTCAACCTGGAGGGGCTGGCGACGATGGCCATCGCCTGGCTGGTCTTCCGTGAGAACGTGGACCGCCGCCTGTTGCTTGGCGCGTGCGCCATCCTGGCGGGGGCGGTGCTGTTGTCGTGGCAGGGCGAGGCCGCGTTCGACCAGGGCGCCCCGCTGATCGCCGCCGCCTGCCTGTTCTGGGGCATCGACAACAATCTGACGCGCAAGCTTTCCTCCGCCGATCCGGTGCAAATCGCCATGCTCAAGGGGCTGGTGGCGGGGACGGTCAATCTGACGCTGGCGCTGCTGGCGGGGGATGCCGCCTTGCCTCCGGTCGGCACCCTCCTCGCCGCCGGTGTGGTGGGGTTTCTCGGTTATGGCGTGAGCCTCGTGCTGTTCGTGCTTGGCCTGCGCCACCTGGGGACGGCGCGCACGGGGGCGTATTTCTCGCTGGCGCCCTTCATCGGCGCGCTGCTGTCGCTGACGCTGCTCCATGAGCCGCTCACGGTCCGGCTGGTGATGGCGGGCGGCCTGATGGCGTTTGGCCTGTGGCTGCATCTGACCGAACGCCACGAGCATCCGCACACGCACACGGCAACGGAGCACGAGCATCGCCACACCCACGATGCGCACCACCAGCACACGCACGCCCCGGACGATCCCGCGGGCGCGTCGCACAGCCATTGGCACCGGCACGCGCCGCTCGCGCACCGGCATCCGCACTATCCCGATCTGCACCACCGGCATGGGCATGGGCGGGGGTGAGGGGCGTCCTTTTGAGGGGACCGGGCTTTCCCGCCGCATCATGCTGTTTCACACCATCCCCTGAAATACGGTATATCCCGCTCACGCGAAAATCCGCGCGGTGAGGACTACCCCCCAGACCGGCTTCACGGATTTTCGCGCGGACGGCCAAAGCCTCGCGGCGCGAGGGGATTTCCGTCCGGATTCGGATTATGACATCGCCGTTTTCATCCACGATCCCGAGGGATGGCTGGATGAGGTGATCCGGCTGGCCAGCCTTGGCACCAGCATTTTACTGGACACTGGCGCGGTCATCTCGGCCAAATCGTTCCGGGCGGGCGCGTACAACGAGAATGGGGCACTGATGCGCGCGATACGCGGCGAAGGCCTCGATCTGTGAGTGACGCCGCGCGCCAGATCGCGAAAGCACGGGAAAGCCTGGCCTTCGCCCGTTATGCGCTGGCGGGTGAATAGACCGAGGAAGCGGGCCGCGCCGCGTACAGGACGGCTTTCCATGCGGCTTTGGCGTTCATCGACATGCGCACCGGAAAATCACCCAAGACCCATGGCGGAACACGGAGCGCGTTCGGACGCCTCGCGCGTGATGAACCCCGCATAAGCCGGGAACACATATCTTTCCTTGGCTGGTCTTATGAACTGAAGAACGCCGCCGATTACGAACAAGAACAAACAGTATCCGCCGCCGACGCCGGGCGCGCGATTGAAGAAGCGTCACGGTTGGTGGAAACCATCGCGGCGATCGTGAACCCGGAAGCAAACGCGCCCTGATGGAAGCCGTCCATCGCGTTGTCTTTGGCTCAGTTAAGGGTCAACGTGCGTTCAGCAAAGGATGCTTTTCTGAACAATATCATATACCCTGTTCATATGAAAAACCGGAGCGGTTAAAAGTGTGCCGGCACGCATGGCCCGGCGCCTGTTTTTGGACCGCGGCCAACAGATAAATACACCACAAAGGCACAAAGACACAAAGGTTATCCTGTTGAATTCACGAGAAGTTCTTTGTGCCTTTGTGCCTTTGTGGTGTATTTATCTGTCTTTCCTCCGGCACGGCGCGGACAGGGGCGCGCGAAGATCATGCAGCCGCTCCGGTTACCGGATTTTCGCGCGAACGCGGTATACCAAATTCACGCAACGGAAAAATCCCGCATTCCACAATTCCCGCACCCCCACCTACCCATCCCCCAACCGCGGATACGTCGCCCGCGGATTATCGATCATGATCTTCCGCACCAGCGCGGGCGACAACCCCGGCGGCAGCACATCCTCCCCATCGAACTGCCAGTGCGGATAATCGGTGGAGAACAGCAGCAACTCATCGCTGTCCATGTGCTCCATCAGTTTCTGAAACATCGCCTCCGAGGGCGGCGCGTCGCACGGCTGAATCGTCAGGCGCACATTGGATTTCACGATCTCGGTGGGCGCCCGGTCGAGCCACGGCACTTCCATCCGCAAACCGCGCCAGAACTTCGTCAACCGCCACAAATGCGCGGGCAGCCAGGTGAAACCGGATTCCAGCAGCACGACCTTCAAGGCGGGAAACTTCGTGAACACCCCCTCGCAAATCAAACTCGACAGCGCCTGTTGAAACGCCGGCGCCTGGGCCGCGTAATCCTCGGTGTAATACGTCGGCCAGCCGATCGAGGTGACGGGATGCCGGTACGCGCTGCCCGCGTGAATCCCCAGCGCCAGCCC
>JAYVCG010000619.1:0-2949 GCA_043750075.1 Acetobacteraceae bacterium
GTACGGTTTTCCCCGGCTCGACCGGGGGATCTGTTCCAGCACCATCCCGTCATCCCCCGGCCGGGCCGGGGAATGATGGGATGGGTCAATGTTTCGGGCAGTTGGTATTACCCCTGAGACGCCTTCGCCGGGCAGGGCTGATTGTCCATCCTCTCGCTGACCAGGTTTGAAGTGTCCAGGGGGGCGGTGATCGAAGGCAGAGGGATCAGGGCCATCCGCACCGCCAGGGTGAAACCCGCCGCGCCGGTCACGGTGTCCGGTCCCGCCTTCTTCTCCCCCGTCCCATTTTTCTGTTTCAATTCGCCGCGTTTCCTAGGACAATGCGCCTTGACGCCAGGATTACCCCCAGGACACGGTTGTGTTTTCCTGGTAAGACACAAATTCCTGGCATGGATTGGGATGATGGTCATGAAACATGAAGACATCTGGCGCGCGATCGACGCGCTGGCGGCGGAGAACGGATTGTCCGCCTCGGGGCTGGCCAAGAAGGCCGGGCTCGATCCCACCACGTTCAACCGCTCGAAACGCCGCTCCATGGACGGGCACGAACGCTGGCCGGGGACGGAGAGCGTGTCCAAGATCCTCAACGCCACCGGCGCCAGCCTGGAAGCGTTCACCTCCCTGGTCACGGGAGCGCGGGCGCTGTCGCCGGGGGCGGTGCAGCGGATGGTGCATCGCCGCATCCCGCTGATCGGCTTCGCGCAGGCGGGCGGATCGGGGTATTTCGACGATGGCGGCTATCCAGTCGGCGGAAGCTGGGACGAGGTGAGCCTGCCCGAGATCGCCGATCCCAACGCCTACGCCCTGGAAATCAGCGGCGATTCGATGGAGCCGGTGTATCGCGACGGCGATCAGGTCATCGTCTCCCCCTCCGCGACGATCCGCCGCGGCGACCGGGTGGTGGTGAAGACCACGCAAGGCGAGGTGATGGCCAAGCAGCTTACCCGCCAGTCGGCGAAACGGATCGAGCTGAAAAGCCTCAACCCGCTGCATCCCGACTACAGTTTCGACCTGCGGGAGATCACCTGGATGCACCGCGTCATCTGGTCCAGCCAGTAATGCCAATGGCCCTTACCTCTGACGTACTGGCCACCGTTCCGTCATCCTCCGGCCCGGCCGGAGGATCTCTCGCGGCACGGTGCTCGCGGGGATGGCCCGGTCATGACGGTGAAGTGTGAATCAGTGATTGAGGCCGTTGGTATAAGCCCAGCCGTTTCCGCACTGGACAGGACGCGGCCAGGGGCGAACACTCCCCGGACCCCCTGGTGGAGGCGACGTCGATGGCACGGTTTCGCTGGCTCCTGTTGGCTTGCTGTCTGTTCACACTCTGTCTGTTCACGGCGGCGGCGCGCGCGAGGGAGGACGTGGACCTCGCCCTTGTCCTCGTCACCGATGTCTCGCGCAGCATCCATGACGGCGAATACAAGCTGGAGAAGGAAGGCTACGCCGCCGCCCTCACCAGCGACCCCGTCATCGCCGCCATCAAACGCGGTCCCCTGGGCTCCATCGCCGTGGCGTATGTGGAATTCGCCAGTGTGTTCGAGGTGAAGACCGTGCTGGACTGGACCATCATCCGCGATAAGGCCTCGGCGCGCGCCTTCACCGCCCGCCTGGCCGAGGCGCCGCGCTCGTTCTGGGGCCGCACCGCGATCAGCGCCGGCATCGATCACGCGGTGGCGATGCTGGCGGAAAGCCCCTTCAACGCCACCCGCCGGGTGATCGACGTGTGCGGCGATGGCACCAACAACGCGGGCCGGGACATCCGGGCGGCACGCGATGACGCCGTGGCGGCGGGGATCACGATCAATGGCCTCGCGATCATCAACGAGAACCCGGTGTCCTGGACCCTGGCGCATGTGCAGCCTCCCGGCGGTTTGCCCAATTACTACCGGGAGAACGTGACCGGCGGACCAGGGAGTTTCGTGCTGGAAGTACGGGACTTTCGCACGTTCGGGGATGCGATGACCCGCAAGCTGGTGATGGAGATCGCCGCGCGCCCGCCGGAGGCACGGTTCGCCAAAGCGCCCTGAAACGGCGCTCCGCCTCATGGGCATCAGGATAAGGCCGGGAGAGGGGTTTTTTCCAATCGCCCTCCACGGCCTGGCCGGGGATTTGTACCGGCACGGTGCCGCGAGAAATCCCCCGGTCGAGCCGGGGGATGACGGTTTCGGAGAATTATGACTGCTTCGGAGAATGATAATCGTTTTGGAGAGCGATAACGATTTTGGATAACAAAGCCTCCCTTTCCGGCCTTATCCTGATGCCCATGGGCCTCCGTGCCGCGGGCCAGCCTCACGCGTTCGTCAGCCCGCCATCAATGGTGATCGTCTGCCCGGTGACATAGGACGCATCGTCCGAGCACAGGAACCGGATCACCCGCGCGATTTCCTCCGGCTGGCCAAAGCGGCGCAACGGGATGTCGCGCAGATAGTCCTCGCCCCGTTCGGCGATGGTCTCCGCCGCCATCCGCGTCTCGATCACCCCCGGCGCCACGGCGTTGACCAGAACATCGGGCGCCAGACGCCGGGACAGGGAGCGCGTCAGCCCCACCAGACCCGCCTTCGCCGCCGCGTAGGGCGGATACCCGGCGCTCCCCCGGCGGTAAGCCACGGAACTGGTCAGCACGATCCGCGCCGGGTCGCGATCCGTCTTCCCCCGCGCGAACCGGGTGGAAAACGCCACCGCCATGTCATAGGCGCTGGTCAGGTTGGCGGCGATGGCGCGGTCCCACACGCCATGGTCATCGGCATCCAGCGCGTCCCGCTCATACAACCCCGCGAGATGCACCAGCGAATGCACCGGCCCGCCCGCCGAGTCCACCGCCGCCGCGCAGGAAGCCGGCGTGTCCAGCGCCGACGGGTAAATCGCCAGCCGCACCCTGCCCAGTACGGTCTGGGCCTGGAGCAACCGTTCCTCATCGCGATCGACCATCACGACATGCCCGCCCTG
>JAYVCG010000620.1:0-2573 GCA_043750075.1 Acetobacteraceae bacterium
CATTGGACGGCGTGGCCAGGGGGGCGAGTGAACCGGCGATCTGGGTCAAGCGGCTTGTGTCTCCTGGACAAGGGTTCCCGACAGTGAATTGGTAAGGGCGGCGAGGATACGCACCGGCCTCTCCTGGCCGATCAGGCTCATTGGACCAAGGACATGCACCGGTTGCAGAAAGGGCGACCGTCCGGCGATCTGACCAGGGTGGCGTCCCGGACCGGTGAACAAGATGCTCATCGTGGTCCCGGCACAGGCGGCGTTGAATGTGTTTTGCTGCTCCCGCAGCAACGCCTGCAACGTCTGAAGGCGGCGGTCTTTCTCCTCCTCCGGCACCTGACCGGGCGCCCCGGCCGCCGGTGTGCCGGGCCGTTGCGAATATTTGAAGCTGTAGGCCAGGGCGAAACCGGTCTCCCGCACCAGCGCCATCGTCGCCGCGAAATCCGCCCCGGTCTCCCCCGGATGGCCAATGATGAAGTCGGAGGACAGCGCCAGATCGGGCCGCGCGTCCCGCAAACGCCCGATCAGGCGGCGGAAATCGTCCGCCGTGTGGCCGCGGTTCATCGCCTTCAGCACACGGTCCGAGCCGGATTGCACCGGCAGATGCAGAAACGGCATCAGCATCGGCAGGTCGCGATGCGCCGCGATCAGCGCGTCATCCATGTCACGGGGATGCGACGTGGCATACCGCACCCGCCGCAGCCCAGGCAGTTCCGCCATGGCGCGCAGCAGACGGCCAAGGCCCCAACTCGATCCATCCGGCGCCTCCCCATGCCAGGCGTTCACATTCTGCCCCAGCAGCATGATTTCCCGCGATCCCTGGGAGATCAGCCGCCGCGCCTCGGCCAGAATGGTGGCGGCGGAACGGCTTTGCTCAGCGCCGCGGGTGTAGGGCACGACACAGAAGCTGCAAAATTTGTCGCAGCCTTCCTGGATGGTCAGGAACGCGGTGACTCCCTGAGGTGCCGACTGTTCCGGCAAATGATCGAACTTGTCCTCCGCCGGGAAATCCGTCTCGATCACCGCCCCGCCCGCCCGCGCCGCCTGGGCCACCATCTCCGGCAGCCGGTGATAGGTCTGCGGTCCGAGCACGATATCGACATAGGGCGCGCGGGCGAGGATTTCCTTGCCCTCCGCCTGTGCCACGCACCCGGCGACGGCGAGGATCATGCGGCCTCCCGCCGCTTCCTTCATCTTTCGCAGGCGGCCGAGTTCGGAGAACACCTTCTCGGCGGCCTTGTCGCGAATGTGGCAGGTGTTGAGGATCACCATGTCCGCGCCCTCGGGCGAGTCGGCGGGCGCGTAACCCAATGGCGCCAGCACATCCGCCATGCGGCCACTGTCGTACACATTCATCTGACAGCCCCAGGTAATGACATGCAGACGCTTGCGCGCGGATGGGAGAAGTGTGTGTTGTTCCGTGCCCGCCTGCTGTTCCGTGTGCGTCATCGCCCAAACTCCGCCTCACCCATCCGGATCGGTCCGGCCGGGATGACAGGAGGAATGGTGGGGACAAAGCCCCTGGTCAAGCGGGTTGGCGCGGCCTGAACTCCGGGTCATGCGTGAACGTGCTCAGGCGATGTGACAGGAGGGAGAGGCGGGTTGTCAATGGATTCTGTTGGGGGAGCGAGGGACGGGCCGCGAGTTCGTGTTTTTCCAAGGTTGGGACAGTGAGAGTGATCTGAAAGAGAAAGCTTCCAGGTCTTGAATGACCTGGCGCGAAAGCCGATTTCCAGTTCAAAATATCACAAATTCCGCAAAGCGATACCAAAACGCCTCCTTCAATCATCTTCTCTCTCCGTCCCCAACGGGGGCGCCTCCCGGTTCTGCCTTAACATTGATGCCCCGTCCGCCACTGTCCGCCACACCGCCGCCGACAGGCTCTTGCGATCCGGGAACGTGGCGGGATCGAGCGGCGGGTGCAGCAGCACCGTCACCCGCATGTCCAGGTGCTGCGTCATCCGCCAGAAATGCGAGGCGATGTCCATGTCGCCGTACCAGGCGAACACCGGCCGGCTCGACCGTCCGGCGGGCAACCCGTTCAGCCTGTCATAGACCACTGACACGGGCTGGATCAGCGGCGGGCGGGCCATGCCCCTGCCCTCGGCCACCGCGAAGAACGAGGAACGGAACGGCAGCACGCGCGAGCCGTCGGAACTGGTGCCCTCGGGGAACAGAATCAGGTTGTCGCCGCGTTCCAGCACCGCGCGCATCTCATCCCGTTCCCGGCCGGTGGAATTACGCTGGCGGCTGACGAACACGGTGCGGCCCAGACGGGCGATGGTGCGGATGACCGGCCAGCCGGCGACCTCGCCCTTGGCGATGAAAGGGGCGGGCAGCACGCCGCCCACCACCGGGATATCCACCCACGAGGAATGGTTGGACACGAAGATCACCGGCCGTCCACCAGGCGTGCTGGCCAGTTTCCCGATCACCCGCACTTCCAGCCCCAGGAAGCGGGCGAAGCGCGACCAGAAGAACAGCGGGAACGCGACCTTGGCGCGGCCCGGCAGTTTCAGGCACAGCGCCTGGATCAGCATGGACGGCAGGGTAAAGCCCAGGATGGCGGCGCCGCGGCGGGT
>JAYVCG010000621.1:0-2600 GCA_043750075.1 Acetobacteraceae bacterium
TGTGTCCGCTGGCCGCCGGTTTCGCGCTACGGGCCGCGTCGGAGTAGGGCGGGGTTCAGTTCACCCGCACCTTCACGTAACTGCCGGGCGCGTCCTCGATCACCTTCAGTTGCCTGTCTCCCGGCTCGCGCGCGGGCACCTGCGCCTTGCCGTGGGAGGAAACCCAGCGATGCCAGTCCGGCCACCACGATCCGGCGAGTTCCGTCGCCCCCTGGAGCCAGGTGTCGGGATCGGCGGGCAGATCCTCGTTGATCCAGTGGTTGTACTTGCCGCCCTCGGGCGGATTGACCACGCCCGCGATATGCCCGGACGCCGCCAGCACGAACCGCTTCGGCCCCCCCAGCAGTTGCGTGCCGCGATAGGTCGATTTCCAGGGGGCGATGTGATCCTCCCGCGTCGAGAGGAAATACGCGGGCGTCGTGACCTTGCCGAGGTTGAGGGGGACGCCCGCGAGTTCGATGCCGCCTGGCACGGACAGCAGGTTCTCCTGATACATCTTACGCAGGTAGAAACTGTGCATCTTCGCGGGCATCCGGGTCGAATCGGCGTTCCAGTACAGCAGGTCGAACGGGAACGGGTCGTTGCCAAGCAGATAGTTGTTGACCACGAACGACCAGATCAGGTCGTTGGCGCGCAGCATGTTGAAGGTCGCCGCCATCTCGCTGCCTTCGAGATAGCCGCGCTTGTGCATTTTCTCCTCAAGGGCGCTCAGTTGCTCCTCGTCGATGAACACGCCGAGTTCGCCCGCTTCCTTGAAATCCATCATGGTGACGAAGAACGTCGCGGTCTTGATGCGGTCGTCGCCTTTCGCCGCCATCCAGGCCAGGGTGGAGGCGAGCAGCGTGCCGCCAAGGCAATAGCCGATGGCGTTCACCTCCCGCTCCCCGGTCGCCTGCTCGATGGCGTCCAGGGCGGCGAGGTAGCCTTGCTTCATGTAATCCTCGAAGCCTTTCTCGGCCAGCTTCTCATCCGGATTAACCCAGGAGATGACGAACACCGTATGGCCCTGCGCCGTGGCCCATTTCACCAGGCTGTTTTTCGGGCGCAGGTCGAGGATGTAGAATTTGTTGATCCAGGGCGGTCCGATCAGCAGCGGCCGTTTCAGCACCTTGGCGGTGGTGGGGTTGTATTGCACCAACTGCATCAACTCGTTCTGGAACACCACCTTGCCGGGGGAGACGCCGATGTTCTCGCCCAGTTTGAAGGCGTCCATGTCGGTCATCTTGATGTGGAGATTGCCTTTGCCCTTCTCCAGGTCCGTCAGCAGGTTGTTCAGGCCCTTGAGCAGGTTCTCGCCCTTGCTCTCGACCGTCTTGCGCAGCACCTCGGGGTTGGTGAGCAGGAAGTTGGAGGGCGACATCGCGTCCACGAACTGGCGCGAATAAAAATCCACCTTGCGCGCGGTCTTGTCGTCCAGCCCGTCCACGTGCGTCACCACGTCCTGGATGTAGCGCGCGGTCAGCAGATAGGATTGCCGGACGAAATCGAAAACCTCGTTTTCCTTCCACGCGGCGTCCTTGAAGCGCCGGTCGCCCGAGGCGCTCTCGATCACCGGCGGCGCCTCCATCCCCATCATGCGGCGGGCGGTGCTCTGCCACAGCGACATGTAGTCCTGCCACAGTCCGAGTTGCGCCTGCATCAGGTGGGCGGGATTGGTCATCAGCCGCGCCGTCATTTCCATGAACGCGCCGCCGATTTTCAGGGGATCGGCGTCGTGTTCCTCCTTGGGCATGCGCTTGAGCCAATCGGTCACGATCCGCCCCGATCGTTCGGCGATATCGGCCATGGTGCGGCCAAGCACGGCAGGATCGATGGTCTTGAGGTCGCGACCAGCGGGTTTTTCCGATTGACTCATGGGGTGGTATCCTTTGCGCCGACGGTGTCTCCCGCTACTACGGGCGCCAGCAAACCGGGCGGATCCAGGTGATGGCGTTTCTTGAGAGTGGAGGGCAACCTAGGGACGTGAGCGCGTTCATTCAAGCACGCCATGGAATGGCGGCTGCCGTGCTCTGTTTCCTGACCCTCACCGCCTGCGCGGATCGCGCCACAAGCGGCCCGGAAGCCTGGTGGCATGACGCGATCGGCGGCAAGATCGCCGAACGGCGCCCGCCGCCGCCGGGAGACCAGGACGCGTTTCCCAGTCTGGCCACCGTCCCCGCCAGACCGGCACGGCCCGATCCCGCCGCGATGAGCCAAATGACCGCCGGTCTGATCTCCGACCGGATCGCCGCCAACCATGCCGCCGCCCTGGCGCCGATCCCCGAGCCCGTGGCGCGCGTGACTCCCGCACCGTCCCCCGCGCGGGAAGAAGGGGCCAGCGCGTCCCTGGCGGCCATGACGCGGCCTCCCTCCCCGCCGGTGGTGAACACTCCGGCGGGTCAGAGCGCGATGGCGCCTTCTCCCGCGGGTACCGCGTCCGCCAGCCCGGCGCCTTCTCCCCAGGCCAGGCCCCTGTCAACGGGAACGGGTGCCGCGGTTTCATCCTCACCAGTTCAGGGAGCGGGAGCCGCCGCGCCCCCGCCCGTGGCCCGTCCCGCCGCGCCGGCATCGCCGGCCCAGGTATCGCCTGTTCAAGGCGTTGCTCCGGCGGTGGCCAGGCC
>JAYVCG010000622.1:0-2630 GCA_043750075.1 Acetobacteraceae bacterium
CGAAGCCCTGGGCGAGGACGTCCGCCGCCGCGTCCAGATGGCCACGGGCGTTGAACTGCACTGGGAAATCCGCCGCATCGGCGTGCCTCTGGCGATGACGCCCCCCGGCCACCATCCCACCACGGAGACACGGCCATGACCCATGTGGCGGTCCTCCATGGCGGCATCTCCAACGAGCGCGAGGTCAGCCTGTCCTCCGGCCGTCAGGTCGCGGCGGCGCTGCGCGAGGCGGGGTTCATCGTCACGCTGATCGACCTGACCAGCGATCTCCAGGCCCTGTTGACCGCGCTCACCCCCCGCCCCGACGCCGTGTTCAACGCCCTGCACGGACGCTTCGGCGAGGACGGCGCGATCCAGGGCGTGCTCGATTTCCTCGGCATTCCCTACACCCATTCCGGGGTCCGCGCTTCGGCCATCGCGATGGACAAGGAAGCCGCCAAGGCCATGTTCATCGCCGCCGGACTGCCCGTCGCCAAAGGCGCCGTCATGCCGGTGGAGGACCTGCGCACCGCCGACCCGATGCCGCTGCCTTACGTGATCAAACCGGTCAGCGAGGGCTCGTCGGTCGGTGTCTCCATCATCCGCCAGGGTGACAACCGCCGCGCTGCCGTGGTCGAGGGCTGGCGTTTCGGCCGCACCGCGATGGTCGAGGAGTTCATTCCGGGCCGCGAACTGACCGTCGGCGTCATGGGCGACCGCGCCCTGGCCGTGACCGACATCATCGCCGACGCCGGAACATTCTACGATTACGAATCGAAATACGGCGACGGCGGCTCGCACCATGTCATACCCGCCGCGATTCACCCGGACATCCAGATCCAGGCGATGGATGTCGCCTTGCGCGCCCACCGGATTCTGGGCTGCCGCGGCGCCACTCGTTGCGATTTCCGCTACGATGACACACAAGGCGAGCCTGGGCGTTTGGTATTACTTGAAATCAATACGCAACCTGGCCTGACCCCGACTTCCTTGTTGCCCGAACAGGCGGCGTACCTTGGCATCAGTTTTCCAAAACTCTGCGCCTGGATGGTGGAGAACGCGACATGCCGGGAATGAGCGCGCCGCTTCTCCGTCCACGAGCCCCGAGCCAGGCTGGCGCGGCTGGATCATGTTCGCCGGACCGCGAGAAAGCTTTCACCACGGAGGCCACGGAGAACCACGGAGACGCACGGAGGCCTGCCGGGCTGAGCGCGCCCGCGCACCATCTTGCCATGCAGCCACCCAAACGTCCGATGAACCTGATCTCAGTTGCTGATCCCGCCGCTCCGTGCGCCTCCGTGGTTCTTCGTGACCTCCGTGGTAAAGCCTGGCGGTGCCCGCCAGAGACGCACACCGTTCCGCGAAAGCACGAAACCTGGCGATGCCCGCCAGGGACACAGGCCCATCCCCCAGGACACGAACACGGTGCCCGCCCATCCCCCTCCACCCTCCGAAGCGGAGTGTCCTGAGCATGGCCCGCCGTCCCCGGACCTCGGTGAACGACCGCCCGCCGAAATGGAAACTGTTCCTGCGCCGCCAGCGCTGGGTGCTGCGCCCGCTCGCCTGGTGCGTGGTGGGCCTGATCGCCACCGGCGCCGGCGTGGTGCTGCTGCGTAACGCGCAGCCGGGCAGCGCCATCGCCTCGGTGCGGGAGAAAATCGGAATGATGACCGCCGATGCCGGGATGCGCATCCGCGACATCGTGATCGAGGGCCGCTTCAACACACCCGAGCCGGTCCTGCGCGCGGCCCTTGGCGTGAGCAAGGGCGATCCGATCGTCGGTTTCTCGCTCGACCAGGCCAGGATGCGGATCGAGAAGCTGACCTGGGTGGCGCACGCGACGGTGGAGCGCCATCTGCCCGGCACCATCGTCGTCGTGCTGTGGGAACGCCGTCCCTTCGCCGTCTGGCAGAACCAGGGCAAATTCGTGCTGATCGACCGCGACGGAGAAGCCGTCACCAACGAGGAAGTGACGAAATTCCGCTTCCTGCCGCTGATCGTGGGGCCTGGCGCGCCAAAAGGCGCGCGATTGCTGCTCGACGCGCTGACCGAGCGGCCAGCGATCCAGGCCCGCATGGCCGCCGCCACGCGCATCAGCGAGCGCCGCTGGAACCTGCGGATGAAGAACGGCACCGACATCCTGCTGCCGGAAGGCCATGAGATCGCCGCGCTGGACCGCCTGCTGGCGTTGCAACAGGAAACCGCGCTGCTCGACCGGCCGTTGCAGGCGATCGACATGCGCCTGCCCGACAAGCTGGTGCTGCGCCCGGTCGGCGCGCAGCGCGCCGAGCCTGGACCCAACGAGAAACCCGCCCCGCCTCCGGCGCCCCCCGCGCCGAAAAAACCAACTTAAGGAGCGCGTGACCATGAACGACATGCCCCACCGCGTGCCGCTCTCGTCCGGCACCGGACCGCCGGAGCCGGAGCCCATCCGGCCGCGGCGGTCCGGCACGTTCGGGGTGCTCGACATCGGCACCACCAAGATCGCCTGCATGATCGCCCGCGTGGACGGCGACGGCGAAATCCGTGTGCTCGGTTGCGACTGGCGCCAGGGGCTGGGGGTGCGCGGGGGCAGCATCGTCGATCTGGAAAAGGCCGAACGCGCCATCCGCGCCTGTGTCGGGCAGGCCGAGAACATGGCCGACACCAGG
>JAYVCG010000623.1:0-7244 GCA_043750075.1 Acetobacteraceae bacterium
CATCATTCTTTTGTCAGACCTCATGCTTTTATCAGACATGGACAAAACTCCTCACGTCTTTTCCACGTTCCAGAACACCGGCGCGGAGCCTTTCAGCAAGCCCTTCAGATTGGACCGCCACGCCGCCTTGGGCAAATAGGTGCCGCAGGTGATCAACGGCACCGAACTGAACGCGGCGAGCTGGTAATCGACATCGTGTTTATGCCGTTCCTCGTCCGTCGTGGCATCGACCCAGCCGGTGTGCGCGGCTTCCAGTTTCGGATCGTCGGGCCAGCCGAACCACGCCCGCGCGCCGTTGCTGCGCATCGGGTTGCACAACAGCGGATCGAGCCATTCGGGCGAGGGGGCACCGGCGGGGAACATGCTCCAGCCGCCTTTGTCCACCGGCTCCTTCGATGGGCGGCGCTGCACGACGGTGCCCCAGTCGAGCATCTGTTCATCCACATTGATCCCGACTTTTCGAAAGGCATCGACCGCGACGGTGGCGACGGCGTGGTAGATCACCTGATCGGTGGGATGCAGGAACGCCAGTTTTTCGCCCATGTAACCGGATTGTTCCACCATCTTCTTCAACTGGTCGATGGTCTTGCGCTGGCGGAACGCGTCCATTCCGGCCTCGGACGCCGAGGGGGCGCCGGGGGCGAAGAAGCCCATGGGCGCACGCCAGGTTTCCGTGTCCTCGCCCATGGCGGCGAGCATTACCTCCTTCTGGTCGATGGCGGCGAGCATGGCGCGGCGCAGCAGAACGTTGTTGGTTGGCGCGGTGAGATGGTTGGGACGCAGGATCGAAACAGTGCCGTAAATATCCAGCAGCCCGGTGCTGACGCCGTTCAGTTTGCTCAGCATCGGAATGAGATCGGGTTGCGGCAGTTCCACCCAATCGACTTCTCCGGCGCGCAGCGCGGCGGCGGCGGTGGCCGGGTCCGGAATGATCCGCCATTCCACGCGATCGACGTTCACCTTGCGCCCGCCCGCGGTGTAGGAAGCGGGCTCCTGCCGCGGCACATAGTTTTCGAAGCGGGCGAAGCCAGCGTGACTGCCGGAGACATACTCGCCCGGCAGGAAGCGGAACGGACCGCAGCCGACGATTTCCGTCACCTGCTTATAGGGATCAGTGACGGCGAGACGTTCCGGCTGCATGATGGGTGAGGGTTGCACCTTCGAGAGAAAACGCGGCAGCATCGGGAACGGACGGCGCAACCGCCAGACGATGGTGCGGTCGTCCGGGGCCTCGATCGCGTCGAGGCGCTCCGTCAGGATCGGCGCCGAGGCATCGCGTTTCAGCCAGCGCTGCAACGAGGCGACGCAATCCCGTGCCAGAACCCTGGTGCCGTCGTGCCAGAGCAGGCCGTCGCGCAGCTTCATGGTCCAGCGTTTACCGTCATCGTCAACGGTGTGGCCCTCGACCATTTGCGGTTGTGGCTCGAACGCCTGGTTGCGGCCATACAACGTTTCATACGTCATCAGCGCGAAGTTGCGGGTGACGGTCGCCGTGGTCCACACCGGATCGAGACTGGTCAGATTGGCCTGGGGCACGAACACCAGCGTTTTGGCCGTGGCCCCGATCGCGGGACGGGCGAGCGGCGCGGCGGCCGCGGCGGCGAGGAGGGAACGGCGGCTGATCATTTTGCCTCCAGGATAAAAAGTGAGAAAACCATTTTCACTCCGCCGCCTTGGCCACTCCGGCGACACGGGTGCGGGTGCGTAACGTGACGAATTCCTCCGCCGCGGTGGGGTGAATGCCGATGGTGCGGTCGAAATCCTGTTTGGTGGCGCCCATGACGACGGCGATGGCGATGCCCTGGATGATCTCTGGCGCGTCTTCACCCAGCATATGCGCCCCAAGGATTTTCTGGCTGATCTGATCGACGACGAGTTTCATGGTCGTTTTACGGTTGCGGCCTGACAAATTATGCCGCATCGGGGTGAACTTCGTGACGTAGACATCGACCGGACCGGAAGCGGCGGCGTCTTCCTCGCTCAGGCCGACGGAACTGATGGGAGGGGTGGAGAACACGGCGGAGGGAACGTTACGCAACGAAATCTCACGCGGATTGTGGCCGAACAGCGTGTCGGCGAGGGCGTGGCCCTCGGCGGTGGCCACGGGGGTCAGGTTCACCCGGTCGGTGACATCGCCGATGGCGTAAATGCTGGGTTGCGAGGTTTGCAGTTTCGGGCTGATCACGATGGCGCCACCGGGCGCGGCCTTCACTCCGGCTTTCTCCAGTCCCAGTCCGGCGGTGTGCGGTTTGCGGCCAGTGGCGAAGAACACCAGGCCGGCGGTCAATGTGTGTCCGTCGCCGAAGGTCAGCGTGCGTTTTTCTCCGTTTGCTTCCAGTTTCCCCAGATGGCAATTGGGATGCAAAATGACGCCTTGCGTGGTCAGCGCCTCGGCGAGGCCCTCGCGCATGTCCTGATCGAAGCCGCGCAAGGGCAGGGGCTGGCGGTAGACCAGATGGGTTTCCGCGCCCAAAGCCTGGAAGATGCCGGCGAATTCGACGGCGATGTAGCCGGAGCCGCAGATGATCACCTTCTCCGGCATTTTCTTCAGATAGAAAGCATCATCTGAAACGATCCCCAGTTCCGCGCCTGGAATGGACGGGCGTTCGGGGTTGCCTCCGGTGGCGATGACGATCTTTTCCGCCGTGACGCGTTTGCCGCCGACATCGAGCGTATGGGCGTCGATGAACGTCGCGCGGGCGTCGAAGATCGTCGCTCCGGCATTGTTCAGCAGGCGGCGGTAGATGCCTTCCAGGCGGGTGATCTCGCGGTCCTTGGCGGCGATCAGGGCGTTCCAGTCGTGCGGGCCTTTGGTGATGGTCCAGCCGAAACCCTTGGCGTCCTCGGCCCATGTGCCGTATTCACCGGCCTGGACGAGGAGTTTTTTCGGGACGCAGCCGATGTTGACGCAGGTTCCGCCCCAGAAACGTTCCTCGGCGACACCGACTTTCGCGCCGTGTCCGGCGGCGATGCGCGCGCAACGAACGCCGGCCGAGCCGCCGCCGATGACGAAAAGGTCAAAGTCCATATGTGTGTTCCTTCATGCCAGTGGCGTGGTCCAGGCGTCGTAACCATACACCCAGTCCGCGTTGGTGGAGCCGCGCAGCCATGTGTTTCGCGCCGAGGTGCGCTGGATCGTGGCGGTGCGTTCCAGTCTTGTCTTCTCGTACCGTCGCAGGGCCGTGGCGACGCCGTCACGATCGACTCCCGCGAGGCAGCGGCTGAGCACGGCGGCGTCCTCGATCGCACTGGACGCGCCCTGCGCCATGTAGGGCGTCATCGGGTGGCAGGAATCGCCCAACAGCGTGATATGGCCCTCGGTCCAGCGCGCCATCGGCTCGCGCACCACGAGTGCCCATTTATGCACATCGGGACAGGCGGCGAGGATGGCGCGCACGGTCGGATGAAACGTGTCGTAGGCGGCGCGCAACGTGGCCAGATCGCCCTTGGCGGACCAGGATTCGATGGCGAAATCCGGCTCCGGCGTGCTGGTGACGAAATAGAGTTCATCGCGGCGGGGACTGGTGAAATAACTGACGATGTGCCGGTCCGGTCCCCACCATTTGACGCAGGGATCGACCGCCAGCCCGTTCAGCAAACGGGTGGGGAACACCGTGCGATAAGCGACGCGGCCTGTGAAGGTGGGTTTTTCCGGGCCGAACAAGGTCTCACGCACCACGGAATGCACGCCATCGGCGCCAATCACCGCGTCGGCCTCGGCCGTTTCGCCGTTGGTGAAGCGCATGCGGACGACGCCGCCGCTCTGGTCGATGCCCGCCAGCTTGTGGTTCAAACGAATGATGTCACCGGGCACCGTGTCCGCCAGCATCGCGTGCAAATCGCCCCGGTGCAGGAGGAAATACGGCACGCCATGACGTTCCTCCATCGCCCGTCCCAGAGGGTGGGAATTGGTCAGCGCCCCCGTATCGAAATCCCGGCTGTCATTCGAGTCCGGCTGAAACCCCCGCGCGCGCAGCTTCTCCTCCAGCCCAAGAGCGAACAGCACGCGGATGGAGTTGGGGCTTTGCTGGATGCCCGCGCCCAGACGGGTGAAGCCGCGCGCCTGTTCATAGACGCGCACGTCCACACCGGCGCGGCGCAAACAGGCCGCCGCCGTCAGCCCGCCGATCCCGGCGCCGATGATCGCCACCCGCGCGGCTCTGTCCGTCATCCTGTTCCTCCGATCCGCCCGCCAGCTTGATCGCGCGGCGCCCGCGGAGCAAGGTAGGGGTGGCAACCCAGGGAGACGCGCGATGGCGAAGCTGCTGGCACGGGCGCCGGAACGGCTGCACCACCATGCCTATGTGGTGAAGGATCAGGAAAAAAACCGCCAGTTCTTCGAGGACATTCTCGGCATCCCCCTGACCGCGACCTGGTGCGAAAAGCACTTCAACCCCTGGGTCAACCGCGAAGTCTCCTTCTGCCACACCTTCTATTCCCTGGGCGATGGCAGCGCGCTGGCGTTCTTCGCCTTCGCGGATGAGGAAGTCTACCGCAAGACCCAGGCGGAAAAACCCGCCGAAATCGGGAGTTTCGACCACATCTCCTTCAAGGTCGATGAGACGACCTTCGCCGAGCTGACGGGCCGCATCAAGGCGGCGGGACTGAAGCTGCGCGTCACCGATCATGGGTATTGCAAGTCGATGTACTGTGACTCCCCCGACGGCCTGGTGATGGAGTTCACCGTCGATCCACCGCACGCCGCCGAGATCGACGCGATCCGCCGCGCCGACGCGCACGCGGAACTCGCACGCTGGATGGCGGGGGATCACACCACCAACAACGACCTGCGGCTGAGGGAGACGGCTTAAACCCTCCAGGACACGGCGGGCTTCGCGCCACGGCCAGGAAGCAAGTAAGGGTTTTCACCACAAAGACACAAAGACACAAAGCGGGTCAGCGGAAATTCCCGCCCGCTTCCTTTGTGTCTTTGTGGTGATATTCGCCGTGAATCACGCGCGCCATGACGGTGACGGCCAGGCACGGTTCACGGAACATGCGCACATTGGCCTGAACGCGTCACGCCTATGCCTCCAACGCGAGACGATCCGGCCATCCCTCCACCGAGACAAGACGCGCCTCGCCCTCCCCCAGAGTAAAGGTCAGGCGCAGCGCGTCCGGCGGCGCGAACAAGCCCAGACGGTCAGGCCATTCGACGAGGACGATGTCCTCGCGCGCGTCGTCCCAGCCGAGTTCGGTCAGCGACCCCGGCCCGTCAAGGCGCCACAGATCGAAATGATGCACCGGGCCATGTGTGGTTTCATAAGTCTGCACCAGCGTGAAACTCGGACTGGGCACATCCAGCGCGGGGTCATGGGCGGCGGCGCGCAGGAAGGCGCGGGCGAAGGCGGTCTTGCCCGCCCCCAGCGGCCCAGACAGCAAAATCGCGTCGCCCGCCCGCGTCTGGGCCGCCAGACGGGCGGCGAGACGTTCCGTGGCCGCCAGATCGGGAAGGATCATCCTCATGCCCCGCACACTGCCACCGCGCGGGGCCCAATGCGAAGCCCCGGAGGATACGGCGCGCACCCCTGGCGCGAACCCCTTCCCGCGAGGCGCGATTTCCGCGACACTGGGGGGCATGGATGACTTTCCCGCGCCTGACGCGCTCGCCCTGCACCGTGCCCTGGTCACGCTGGACACGCATATCGACATTCCCTGGCCGCCCGGCCCGGAGCCGTTCCAGGACGGGCCGCGCCGGGTGGACATGCCCAAGATGGCGCGCGGCGGCATGTCCGCGGGCTGCTTCGTGGCCTATGTCCCGCAGGCCGCGCGCACCCCCGCCAACGAGGACGCGGCGTATGACCGCGCCCTCGCCATGCTCGACCACATCAACGCCATGGGGCGGACGGAGAACGGCATCACCGCGCGGGTCGCGTCCACGGCGGACGCGGTGGCGGCGGCGAAGCGGGACGGTGTCCTCGCCATCGTGCCGTGCGTGGAGAACGGGTTCGCCATCGGCACCGACCTGTCGCGGCTGGCGGCGTTCCGCGCCCGCGGCGCCTGCTATCTGACGCTGACCCATAACGGCCACAACGCCCTGGCGGACAGTTGCAACCCGCGCCGCGACCTTGGCGACCGGGAAACCGAGCATGGCGGCCTGTCCCCCATCGGCGTGCGGGCGGTGGCGGAGCTGAACCGGCTGGGGATCATCATCGATGTCGCGCACACCTCGCGCGACACCATGGCGCAGGCGGCGGAGGCGTCGCGCACGCCCATCGTCTCCACCCATTCCTGCGTCAGCGCGCTGTGCGATCATTCGCGCAACATGACCAACTGGCAGCTCGACATCATCCGCGACGTGAAGGGGGTGATCCAGATCACCGCCGTTTCCGCGTTCCTGAAAGCCAACGCCAAACCCGGCGATGTGACCACCGCCGATTTCGCCGATCACGTCGATTTCGCTGTACAGCGAATCGGCATCGATCACGTGG
Organism: Acetobacteraceae bacterium; assembly: GCA_043750075.1. GTDB lineage: Bacteria > Pseudomonadota > Alphaproteobacteria > Acetobacterales > Acetobacteraceae > Rhodopila. Next base: position 6,432 of record JAYVCG010000623.1, read on the forward strand.
GGATTTCCTCGGATTTCGACGGCGGCGGCTGGTTCAGCGACTGGCGCGACGCGGGCGACACGGCGAACATCACGCTGGAACTGGCGCGGCGGGGATACGACCGGGGCGCCCTGGAAAAACTCTGGGGCGGCAATTTCTTGCGCGTGATGCGCGTGGCCGAGCAGGCGGCGTCCTGATGCGCGCCGTCACGCTGCCCTCCGGCGAGGCCGTCCCCGCCCTGGGTCTGGGCACCTGGAACATGGGTGAGCGCGCGGCCGAGGCGGCGCGCGAGGTGGCTTCGTTGCGTCTGGGTCTCGATCTCGGCATGACGCTGATCGACACCGCCGAGATGTATGCCGATGGCGGCGCCGAAAAGGTGGTGGGCACCGCGATCGCCGGGCAGCGGGATAAGGTCTACCTCATCAGCAAGGTCTATCCGCACAACGCCTCGCGTGCCGGGGTTGCAAAAGCCTGCGAGCGCAGCCTGCACCGGATGAAGACCGACCGGATCGACCTGTATCTGTTGCATTGGGGCGGCAGCATTCCGATAGCCGAAACGATCGAGGGGTTCGAGGCGCTGCAGCGCCAGGACAAGATCGGCGCCTGGGGCATGTCCAACCTGGATGTCGCCGACATGGCGGAGGTGGCGGCGCTCAGTCCCGACTGCATGGTCGATCAGGTGCTCTACAATCTGGAGCATCGCGGCATCGAGCACGACCTGATGCCCTGGTGCGTCGACCGGCGCATGGCGTTGATGGCCTACAGCCCGATCGGCCAGGCCGGCCAGTTGCTGCGCGCGCCGGCTCTGATCAAGATTGCCGGGCGGCACAATGC
>JAYVCG010000624.1:0-3741 GCA_043750075.1 Acetobacteraceae bacterium
CTCGATTGCATGAAATGCCCGAGTCTGTGCTGCCGCATGGCGGGATATGTGCGCGTCAGCCGCGACGACATCCGCCGCCTGGCGAAACATCTGAGCATGAGCGCCGCGGATTTCGAGCGCCGCCATGTCGTGGAAATCACCAAACAAGGTGAGAAGCGGATCAAGGAAGGCTTCAAGACCTGCCAGTTCCTGACCGAGGACCGCATGTGCGGCGTCTACGAGGCGCGTCCCCACGATTGCCGCGGCTATGTCTGCTGGAACCAGGAGGACGAGACCGTCTACGACTACGCGGTGTTCCTGCAGGATCAGGTCTCGAAGCTGCGGCTGCGGGAGAAGGACGTCAAGAAATCGTCGTGACGGGCTTGTGCCTCTCACGCGGCGCCCGTGCGTGGCGCCAGCTCCGCTTCGCCCCGGAGTGGCGGAGGGCACGGGAGCGTCGCGGGCTGGCGTGACCTCGGCGTCCTCCGTCCCTCCGCGTCCTCCGGGTCGAAGCGGACCGCGACGCGGGGAAAGCGCCAGACGGGGGGTGGAACGCCTGATCCCAGGGAGCATGATCCCAGGGAACGGACCGGGATGAACGGACCGGGACGGGCGGCCCTGGTCCGTTCTCCCGCGCGGCGGGTCAGGCGGCGGGCATGCGATGCAGCGCGCAGAGTTTGTTGCCATCGGGATCGCGCAGGTAGGCGAGATACAGCTCGCCGAAGCCGCCCTTGCGCACGCCAGGCGCGTCCTCGATCGCCGTGCCGCCGTTCGCGACACCCGCTTTGTGCCAGACATTGGCCTGCTCGGGGCCCTTCATCGCGAAGCCGATCGTGCCGCCGTTGGCGTGGGTGGCGGGCTTGCCATCGATGGGCGGGCTCACCAGCAGCAACCCGCCATCATGCGCGTAAATCAACCGGCCATTGGCGTCCTGCGTCCCAGGCTTGCCGCCGACCGCGCCGAACAGGGCATCGTAGAATTTCTTCGACCGGGCGATGTCGTTGCTTCCGATCATGACGTGGCTGAACATTCCGTTGTCTCCTCACCAAAGGCGCACGAGGCCAGACGCCTCCGCGTCATGAACAGAACACGGTTCGCGGGCCGCGAAAAGAGCCGCCGGTCCTGGCGCGCATGTCCCGCGCGCCGGGGGGCATGGGGGGGACTGTCAGAATGACAGCCACCCGCGCCAGCACCCGTGAACCCGTCCGGGGCTGTCCTTCCGCCGTCTCAGTACTTTACGCGACTTCATGCGCGCGGCGTGCTCTTCAGCCTGGGGGCGTCACGCACATCCGGAACGTCGCCGTCATCGCCCAGATCGCCCCCCTCATAAAGCTCGGCGACGGGAAAGGCGATGCCGGCCTCGGGCAAGGTCAGGCTGTCCTCCACGGTCAACGCCGTCGCGGTCCATTTCCGATCGCCCGCCAGCCGTTCCAGCACGGTCAGGCCGACATTGGCCGATTCCAGAATGACGTAGCGGAGAATGGAAGAAACAGCGGCGTATTCGCGCAACTTCACGATCCGGTCGATGTGCTCGGACGTTGGACTGACCACCTCGAACACCACGATCACTCCGGGGATCAGGCGGGCGTCGCCCTTGATTTTGACGCGGGTGATGAGGGCATCCGGATACCGCACGATGTCGCCGATGGTGGCGAGCCCGGCGTCCGGTCCCAGCGATTGGCAGGCGCCACCGTCCAGGCGGCGGCGCAGGGCGAAGTAAAGGTTCTGGGCGATCCGGCTGTGAGTGAAGGTTCCCCCGGTCATCGCCACCGGTTCGAACCCATCGAACTCATGCCGCTCCTCCCGCGCCTGCGCCCAATCGAAAAACCGGGCCTGGGTCATGCATGGGATGCGGCGGGCGAGGGTCATGAGGGGGATCGTGGCAGAGGGTTCATGATGTGGCTCCCTGTTTGGGTGGCGCCCGCGATAAGACTATGGGGCACCTCTAAAAATTCACCCATCAGCCAATATGAGCATTGGAATCATTGGTCTTTTCAGAACTGAGTGGCAAATTTTCAGTATTTTTAGAGGTGCCCTATGGTCTTTACCACGCCGCGCCATCCCCATATCCGCGGTCACGCGCGCGAGGGGGAATGACCGCCTTCCCTGGCAATGCCAGGAAGCATACCAGACAACCGCCCGGCCGCCGCGATCAGGGCTGTCATTCCGGCCGGTTTGCGCCTATGTGTGCGCCGCACCATCTCAACCCAGGGTCAGTATGCAAATCCGGAACGTCGCCATCATCGCTCATGTCGATCATGGCAAAACCACTCTCGTCGATAAGCTGCTCAGCCAGTCCGGCACGTTCCGGGAGCATCAGCACGTGGCCGAACGCGCGATGGACCGGAACGACCTGGAAAGGGAACGCGGGATCACCATCCTGGCCAAATGCACCTCAGTGCTGTGGAAGGGTGTGCGCATCAACATCGTCGATACCCCCGGCCACGCCGATTTCGGCGGCGAGGTCGAGCGTATCCTGAACATGGTCGATGGCGCCATCGTCCTGGTGGACGCCGCCGAGGGCGTGCTGCCGCAGACCAAATTCGTGGTCGGCAAGGCGCTGGCGCGGGGCATCCATCCCATCGTGGTCGTCAACAAGATCGACCGCGGCGATGCCCGCCCGGATGAGGTCCACACGGAAGTGTTCGACCTGTTCGCGGCGCTGGATGCCTCCGACAGCCAGCTCGATTTCCCCATGCTCTACGCCTCCGGCCGCCACGGCTGGGCCGACGCCGTGCTGGACGGGCCGCGCAAGAACCTCGACGCGCTGTTCGACCTGGTGGTGAGCCATGTGCCGCCGCCCACGGTCGATCGCGACGCCCCCTTCGCCATGGTCGCCAGCATCCTGGAATACGACAACTTTCTCGGACGCATCCTGACGGGCCGCATCGAGCAAGGCACCGCCCGCGTCAACATGCCGGTCAAGGTGCTGCGCCAGGATGGCTCGGTCGTCGAAACCGGCCGCCTGACCAAGCTGCTGACCTTCCGCGGGCTGGAGCGGGTGGCGGTCGATGAGGCCGAGGCGGGCGACATCATCGCCGTCGCCGGTCTGTCAGAGTCCACCATTCCCGACACCATCGGCGCCCCCGACCTGACCGCGCCCATCCCCGCCATCCCGGTCGATCCGCCGACGCTGGCGATGACCTTCCGCATCAACGACGGACCCTTCGCGGGCCGCGAGGGCAAGAAAGTCACCTCCCGCCAGATCCGCGAACGCCTGTTCCGCGAGGCCGAGGGCAACGTCGCCATCAAGGTCACCGACTCCAACGAAACCGAGGCGTTCGAGGTCGCGGGCCGCGGCGAACTGCAACTCGGCGTGCTGATCGAGCAGATGCGCCGCGAGGGCTTCGAACTCACCATCGGCCGCCCCCGCGTGCTGACCCGCGTCAACGCCGAAACCGGCGAACGCGAGGAGCCGATGGAGGAAGTCCTCGTCGATGTGGACGAGCCCTATTCCGGCGTGGTGGTGGAGAAACTCGGCCGCCGCAAGGGCGAGATGCGCGACATGCGCCCGTCGGGCGGCGGCAAGGTGCGGCTGACCTTCATGATCCCCAGCCGCGGCCTGATCGGCTATCACGGCGAATTCCTCACCGACACCCGCGGCACCGGCATCATGAACCGCCTGTTCGCGGGCTATGGTCCCTGGAAGGGCGTGATCGAGGGACGGCGCGCGGGCGCGCTGATCTCCACCGAGCCGGGCGAGGCGATCCATTACGCGCTGTTCTACATCCAGGAACGCGGCACCCTGTTCGTCTCCCCCGG
>JAYVCG010000625.1:0-11238 GCA_043750075.1 Acetobacteraceae bacterium
CATGGTCAAAATCCTCATCCTTGGCCTCACGACGAGGAAGATGCCCGGTCTCCATGGCGGGATTGCGGCCCCGCCATGGTATCATCGCGGCTGTCAGGACGCGCGGATGGCAGGCGATGCCGCTCCGGCCCTGGCGTCCCCTTCAGGTGATGGTCCTGCCAGACAATGGCTTTTTAAGGCGATGACAGCCCCGGTACCTTGACCGTCGCGATGCGGCGTGACAGCCACGCGCCTCGCCTCAGACGGACGGATCGTGTGAAAATCTTTCATCAAAGCGTGAGGATACCCCGCCGCTCAAAGACAGGACCGTGTGCGCGCGCCACGATCCCGCGCGCTGCACGGGCCGCTGTCCGCGCCGTTCATGCCACGCCCATTCCTTCAGGCGCGCTCTGAGATGTCCAAGAAACTGCTGCTGACACTGGCGGGCGAGCCGGTCTGGCCGCCACCGGTCTGGTTGATGCGTCAGGCGGGCCGGTATTTGCCGGAATACCGCGCTATCCGCGCCACGGTGCCGGATTTCATCGCCCTCTGCACAACGCCCGCCCTCGCCACCGAGGTCACGTTGCAGCCGATCCGCCGCTACAACCTCGACGCCGCCATCCTGTTCAGCGACATCTTGATCCTGCCATGGGCCTTGGGTCAGGGGCTGGCTTTCAAGGAAGGCGAGGGCCCGGTCCTGCCGCCGATCCGCGATGAAGCGGGATTCCGTCAGCTCGACGCCGCGCGCGTGGCGGAGAAAACCGCGCCGGTGATGGAAGCCGTCCGCCAGATCCGCGCCGGGCTGCGCGACGAGGGCTTTGGCGACACCGCGCTGATCGGTTTCGCGGGCGCCCCGTTCACCGTCGCCTGCTACATGGTCGAGGGCGCGGGGTCGCGCGATTTCGCCGCCACCCGCACGCTGTCGTATCAAAACCCGGCCTTGTTCGGCCGCATCATCGACCTGCTGGTGGAAACCACCATCACCTATTTGTCCGCGCAGGCCGAGGCGGGCGCCGAGACGTTGATGCTGTTCGACTCCTGGGCCGGCGTGCTGGCGCCGGAGCCGTTCCGCCGCTACGTGATCGAGCCCACGCGCCGGATCGTTTCGGCTTTGCGTGAGCGTCACCCCTATGTGCCGGTGATCGGTTTCCCGCGCATGGCTGGTCTGTCGGTTGAGGCGTACGCGCGCGAAACCGGCGTCAACGCGGTGGGGCTGGATACCGCCATGGACCTGACCCGCGCCGCGCCGTTGCTGCCGAAAACTGTCGCCGCGCAGGGCAATCTCGATCCCCTGGCGCTGGTCGCGGGCGGTGCGGCGATGGAAACCGCCACCCATGCCATTCTGGACGCGATGCGGGGACGCCCGTTCATCTTCAACCTCGGCCATGGCATCGTGCCGCAAACCCCGCCCGAGCATGTCGCGGCACTGATCGCGATGGTCCGTGCGTCCTAAAGTCGCGATCGTCCTGTTTAATCTGGGCGGTCCGGACCGGCCGGAAGCAATCCGGCCGTTCCTGCTCAATCTGTTCTCGGACCCCGCGATTCTGCGCGTGCCGTTCTTCGTGCGTCCGTTGCTGGCACGGATCATCACCCGCTCGCGGCTCGCCCCCGCCACCGAGAATTATCGTCTTCTGGGCGGCAAATCCCCGCTTTTGGAAATGACCGAAGCGCAGGCGCGCGCGATCGAGACGGCGTTGCCGGAGCTGGAGGCGAAATGTTTCATCGCCATGCGCTACTGGCATCCGTTCAGTCTGGAAACGGCCCGTGCCGTCAAGGCCTGGGGGCCGGATGAGGTGGTGCTGCTGCCGCTGTATCCGCAGTATTCCTCGACCACGACAGGCAGTTCGCTGACCGCGTGGCGCACCGCGGCGGCGCGCTCCGGGCTGGTGACGCCCACCGCCGCGTTGTGTTGTTATCCCACCGATCCGGCGTTCATCGCCGCGACCCTGGCGATCGTCCAGGAGGCGTATGAGAAGGCACGCGCCATGCTCGATCCGTCCGTGCCGTTGCGGATATTGTTTTCCGCGCACGGTTTGCCGGAGAAGATCGTGCGCGGTGGCGATCCGTATCAGTATCAGATCGAGCAGACCGTGGCCGCGCTCGTTGCCGCGTGGCGCTGTAACGATCTCGACTGGAGGATTTGCTATCAGTCGCGCGCGACGCCGGTGAAGTGGATCGATCCCAGCACGGATGTGGAGATTGTCCGTGCCGGTGAGGACAAGACCGCCGTGCTGGTGGTGCCAATCGCTTTCGTGTCCGAGCATTCGGAAACGCTGGTCGAACTGGACATCGAATACAAGGAACTGGCGCACAAGAACGGTGTTCCCGGATATTTCCGCGTGCCGACGCAACAGGTGAACGCGGGGTTCATTGACTCTTTGGCGGAATGCGTGCGTTTCGTGCGCGGCGAGGGACCGGGACTGCACGCGGCCTGCGATGTGGCCGCGTGCGCGGAACGGAATGCGCTGTGTCCGTTCGCGATGCGGCGGGCCAGGCGCGCGTGATGTGGCTTTCTGGGCTGATGATGACGGTTTTTCAGGCCAGGATGGGCGGCGATCAGACCGTCTCGACCAGGATCACCTCGGCGTCTTCCAGGGCCACAACTTCGAGGTTCGCGACATCGGTGATGGCCGCGCCGTCGCGGGCCTCGATCCGGGTGCCGCCGACCTCGACCACCCCGGTCGCGGGCACCAGATACGCGTGCCGTTTGGGATCAAGCGCCACGAAAACGCGCGACCCGGCCTTGAGGCTGGCGCCCATCACCCGTGCGTCGGCGCGGATGGGCAGGGCGTCCTCGTCCCCGGCGCGGCCACTCGCCAGCGTGACGAAGCGGCCGGAGCGTTCTCCCTTGGGGAATTGCCGCGCGCCCCAGGCGGGAGCGCCGCCGCGCTCACCCGGCTCGATCCAGATCTGGAAGATGCGGGTGGTCTCGTCCTCCAGATTGTATTCGGAATGGCGCACGCCGGAGCCCGCCGACATCACCTGCACGTCGCCCGCCCCGGTGCGCCCGGTGTTGCCCAGGGAGTCCTGGTGGGTGATGGCGCCCTCGCGGACATAGGTGATGATTTCCATGTCGGCGTGCGGGTGTGGCGGGAAACCCTGGCCGGCGGCGATCTCGTCATCGTTCCAGACCCGCAGATCGCCCCAGCCCCTGCGTTTGGGATCGTGATACCGGGCGAAGGAGAAATGGTGCCGCGCCTTGAGCCAGCCATGGTCCGCGCCACCCAGTCCGGAGAAGGTTCTGCGTTCGATCATGAGGGAGAACTCCTTTGGGGGACCGGAGCCGCGTGATCCCGGTCCCGAGGGCAAGATGGGGATCGATGAGGGCGGCGGAAACCAGAAATGACGGAAACGCATCCATTCCATTCCGGAAGGACATCGCCGTGACGCTCCCTGGCGGCGGAAGCGCGGGGTGGCGGCCAATGCCGTTTGTAAACCCTTTGTTAGCTTTTCCCTCCCATCCTTCGTGAAACCGTTCACGAGGTGGAATCGGCCATGCTGCTGGATTTTCTGAAAACGGCGGACCCATCTCCCGGTACCCCATCTCCCGGTACCCCATCGCCCGGTACCTCATCGCCCGGTACCGGGCCCGAAGCACGAAAACCGGTGGGCGCGACCGCTTCGTTCAGCGCGCTGCTCCAGGACATGAGTCACAGGGTGGCCGCTGCCGGCGACGAGATGCGCCTGTCGGAAATCATCGGCGCGTTGAGCCATGCGCTGGACCTGACCGAGGGCCAGCCGCCCGGCCATGGCATGCGGTGCGCCTGGATCGGCGTGCATGTCGGGCAAAGGCTGATGACGGGCGCGGATCGTCTGTCGGACCTTTATTACACATTACTGCTGAAGGATTCCGGCTGTAGCAGCAACGCCGCGCGTTTGTGGGAACTCTACGGTGGCGACGAGCGCCTCATCAAGCACGATTACAAGACGGTGGACTCGCACAGCCGCCTGGCGCTTGGCCAGTTCGTGCTGCGGCACACCGGGCCAGGGGAGCCCTTGCGTGACCGCGCGCGGCGGCTGCTCAACATCGCGCGGCATGGCGAGGCACTGGCGGACGAACTGGTGCAAACCCGGTGCGAACGCGGCGCCAACATCGTCCGCCAGCTTGGCTTCGGGGAGGCGGTGGCCGACGGGGTATACGCGCTGGACGAGCATTGGAACGGCAAGGGACGGCCCGCCCGGCTTCAGGGAGAGGCGATCCCGCTCAACGCGCGGATCGCTTTGCTGGCCCAGGTGGCGGATGTGTTTCATGCGGTGGGGGGCCCGATGGCCGCGCGGGCCGAGGTGCGGCGGCGGGCCGGGACGTGGTTCGATCCGGCGGTGGTGGAGGCGTTTCTGGCCGTTTCCAGGGACGAGGGTTTCTGGCTCGGGCTCGCGCCGGAGGAACTCGCGCCACGGGTGGCCGCGATCGAGCCGGTCGCCCGCATTCTGCTGATCGACGAGAACCAGTTGGATGTGATCGCCGGGGCGTTCGCCGACATCATCGACGCCAAAAGCAGTTTCACCTCCGGCCACAGCCGCCGCGTGACGCATTACACCGATACCATCGCGGAGACTCTTGGTCTGAGCGCCAGTCACCGCCGCTGGCTGCGCCGCGCGGCATTATTGCATGACATTGGCAAACTGGGCGTGAGCACCAGCATTCTCGACAAGCCCGGTAAACTCGATGAGGCCGAATGGGTGGCGATGCGGCGGCATCCCGCGCTGACGGAGGAAATCCTGTCGCGCATGTCGGCTTTCCGCGCCATGGCGCCGATCGCGGGCGCGCATCACGAGCGGCTGGACGGCAAGGGTTATCCCAAGGGCCTGGCGGGGGAGGCGATCGCCCTGGAGTCGCGCATCATCACCACCGGCGATATTTTCGATGCGATCACGGCGCGGCGTCCGTATCGCGATCCGATGCCGGTGCCGGTGGCCATGGCGGTCATGGAAAAGGACCGGGGCACCGCGCTGGATGGCGATTGCCTGGACGCGCTGCGGACCGCGCTGCCGCGATTGTCCCCGTGACGAGCCGCGGAAATCTATATGCGTATATCTGTATTTTTAATAATGCTCAATTAGAGAGGGCCATAACGGGCCGTGGAGCTATACGACTACAGGCGAATTCGGTGGATGGGTGAACAGGGATTGCTTTGAAGGAATCCATGGGTATGGCCTTGATACGGAAAATGTACTCTTCAATGCCGTGGTCGATTGATTGTCCCTTCACCCAACCTATCATCGCGTCTTTGACACTGGTGGATAAGTCACGCTCCACCTCTATGCTCCCTGGCATCCAGAACCGGCCACCATCCATCAGTAACAGCGATTGACCCATGTGCTGGTAGTTGGTAAGCCGGTCTTTATTAAAAGTGGTGAAACGGAATATACTGTTGAGTTTTTTTTCCTGGGTTGGCAGGATCGGAACGGGGTCATCGCAGTTCACGACACGAAACACGCGTTCAGAGAAGAAACCAGGCCATCGCGTTGTCCCTGTGTTATCGAATATTTTTGGCTGGCCGTAAGTATATATGGCCTCCACGTCGCGGCCCTCCGCCAGAAGATACAATCCGGTCAGAATGGCTGTCGCTCCCCCCAGGGAGTGACCGGTCAAAAGAGTTTTATAGGTTGGAACAAGGCGAAGGTTTTTTGTGATGTCTTCATGAATTGCTTTGGCAATCATCTGGAATCCGGAATGAATCTTAACCTCCAAATCATCGTCCATCACTCTGCGGGTTTGAAAATCCTTGCGGAGATCAGCAAGATTATTCGTTCCTCTAATAGCTATGAATTGCTCTTGTTTTTCATGATTTGTTTCGATAATGTAAACAACACGATGGCCTTTGCGTGATTTTGGCACTGCCACGGAGAAACATTCCGTATTTGGACTGGCCGTAAGAAAACCCGGACAGTTTTTTTCTCGCCCATCTGTCAGGTAAGTTTTTTTGGAAAGTTCAGCCAAATGAATGACTCTGGCACGCGTTTCATGCAGCTTTTTCCGCATCGCCTGTGTTTCAGATGGAAATACGGAACCAGCACCATTTAGACTTCTCACATCAGCGTTAGTGCATCCGGCCGTCAGAAAAATCAGCGCCAGGGCGATCAATCCGCGGCAATTCGCCAATCGTGACGTCCTAAACATGACTGTTTCCTTGGGATAGACATTCAGCACGATGAAAATCACCTCATAATGCCGTTTCCCATAAGTGTCAAGTCCCGGTCAAACCATGACATATTTCAAAAAGCCTCTCCACGCCACGGGCCAAAAAGCGCTCCGGGCCATCCGCCGGTGCTTCCTGGCCCGGAGCGTGGAAAGGCTGTGTGTCAGAAAAAGTTCACACTCATTGTTATTTCACTTCTTCTTCCCACCCATTTTCAGCACATCCACCCCGTTCACCAGCAATTGATTGTTCTCGGAATAGCGGATGTCCCACGTCACCTTGTCGCCATCCGATTTACCGAAACCCTTGATCAACGCCAGCGCCGGCAGCGCCTGTTCGGCTTCCGGCATGGCCCGCGCCCGTTCCATCAACGCATCGAAACCGGTGACCACGACCCGCCCCTCGGCGCGGCCAGAAACCGGACTGAGGAACGTGCCCTTCCCCGACGCCCGCAGACTGGCAAAACCCAGATCGATGGTCAGTTGCTCGATGCCAAGCAGCACATCGCCATTGGTCATCAGCGTCAGCAGCTTACCTTGCAGCGCGTCGGTATCGGGGTCCTCCTCCGTCAGCGCCTCGACCAGCGCGGTCAGCGCCTTCAGGTCGATGTTCGCCACACTGGGACGGATCGAGGCGGAGCGCGGCGTCAGATCGGCGAATTGCGGCGGCAAAGTGGGGATTTTCAGATCGTCCAGCCCAAGCTCCATGAAGGCGCTGAACCGGTTGGCCGGCGCCTCGCCCCCGAAAGCCAGCATCGCCTTGCCAAGCGAAACCTTCTGTCCGGCGACCTCCAGCGCGATGCCCTCGAACCCTTCCTCCACCCGCATCCCGCGCATGATGTTCTTCAACAAGGCGATGGCCCGGAGCGCGCCCTCCTTCTTCACCTTCGGGTCCTCGATCTTCCCCCCCGCCGCCTGGGCATCCATCGCGAGCGACACGCCATTGCGCAGGAAATCGCTTATCTGACCGGTCATCAGGCCGGTGGCTTCCGCGTGAACCACGATCCGCCGCGCCGCGAGCCGCACGGCGCCGCTCGCGGGATGCGTCATGGTGGTCTTGTAACCCTCCATCACGCCATCGACCTTGTAATCGACCGCGCCGCCCGCCGCCGGCGTGAGCCATTGGGTGCCGCTGAGCCGGTCCACGGTGACAGCCGAATCCCCGGCGGCGGGGTTCAGATTACGGAGATTGTAGGTCAGCCCCTCCATCCGGTAGTCGAGCCGGGACTCGCTGGTCTGCGCGACATCGTAGACGCCCGAGGCGGTGTGCGCGTGAATGCGGACCTCCACCGCCGGCGTAGCGTCGTTACTCGTGGTGTCCTTCAACGTCGCCGCGGCCTCCGGCGCCAGGACGATCGAGGACGGCAGCGTCAGGCTTTCGATCCGCCAGCGCGTGCCCTCCATCGGGCGGATTTGATAGGTTAACAGCGCGCTCACCGGCTTGCCGGCCGCGTCGGTCATGCTCAGCACGGTACCGGGCACGGGAATGCTGATCTTGTAGTTTTCCCCGGCGGGCGTGACCGAGAACGCCTCCGCCGGAATGGGCAGACGGTTGGCGACGAGGCCGGACATCCAGGTGCGCAGCCGCGCGCCAAGGTCCTGGGCCTGCGCCTCCGTGACATCCGCCGCCTGACCGGCGGCGCTGAGGGACAAAGTGGCGGCCGAGGCCAGCAACAGGGTGCGTAGCGAAACTATGGACATGAGAAAGGGCTCCGTGGGTCAGGGGATCATGCCGTATTGTTCCGTTTTCCGTATCATGAAATTCATGTCAGGAACAGCGGCGGGTCAGGAACAGCGGCGGGCTCAGGCTGGTGTCAGTTCCCGCAGGACCGGCAGCAGATACTCCGCGAACAGCGCCGGGTTCTCGGCGAAGGGGAAATGGCCGATCCCCTTCATCGCCTGGAAACGGACACCAGGGATTTTCGCGGCGGTCGCCTCCGACATCTCCACCGTGCAGGAGTAATCGTATTCCCCGGTCAGCATGAACAACCGGCAGCGGTTGGTGTCGATGCGTGCGACCCGTTCCCGCGCGTCCCAGTCGCCGGCATAGAACGCGATGTCGCCGAAGAACACCGACGGCCCGCCCTGGCCGTACTGCCAGGTGATTTGCTCCCGCCATTCCGCCGGGCTTTGGGGGGCGGACAGGCTTCTGATCCATTCCGGCACGAACAGCGCCTGATTGACCTGGGGATGCGAAGCCCAATGGGTCTGGCGGCGCGTCACCTGCTCGCACGCCTCGCAGGCGACGATGCCGGAGAACGCCTCCGGGTGCCGGTACGCCAGTTCCAGGCAGATTTCCCCGGACATCGAGGCGCCAAGGGCCACCGGCCTGTCCAGGCCCAGGGCGTCGATGAACCCCATGATGAGGGCGACGTAGAGATCGGTGTTCAGCCGCCAGGAGCCGGGGATGGCGCCCTCGGGCGGCGGGGATTTGCCGTGCCAGGGCAGGTCGAAGGCGATCAGCCGGTGGCGCGCGGTGATGCGCGGATCGGCCATCAGACCATGGAACTGCCGCCCATCGGCGCCCGCCGTGTGCATGCACAGCATGTCCCGGCCAGCGCCGCCCGCCGCATCGGGGCCGGGACCGGCCATCTCGTGATAAATCTGATACGTCGTGCCCTCCACCGTCACCGGGACATAGCCGCCCGTCACCTTCGGCACCGCGCGCGCCCCGCCGCGCGGACCCAGGATCACTGGCGCGGGGGCGTCATTGCCCAGGGCGAGCCATTTGCCGATGTCGAGCACCCGGCGGGCGAGATGCGCGTGCTGCATGAAGGCCAGCATGGCGCCCTCGATGCGGAACTCCGGCACCCTGTACATAAGGGCGAAGATGCCGTGATGATGGCGCGGCGGCACTGGCTCCAGGAACTTCGCCCAGACGGCGGCGGGGGCGGCGAGGGTGAAGGCGGGCGTGCCCTCGCCCGCCTGGACCACCCCATCGGCGAAGGCGAAGGATACGGACGCGCCTTCGCTCTCGATGGCAAAACAGGCGGACCAGGCTCCAGCCCAGACGGCGAGGGTGGGATCGGTCCGGCAGGCCTCGCGCCAGGCGGAGATTTCGGGAAAGCCGCTCATTGGGGGTCGATCACGTTGAGGACGACGGGATGGTATTCGTCGCCGAAGCCCGCCGCCTCGGCCTCGCGCAGCCGTTCCATGGTCAGTTTGGCGGCTTTCATGTCGAGCCCCGACGCCTCGGCCATTTCCAGCGCGTAGGACAGATCCTTCATCGCGTAGCGGGTGGAGAAGGCGCGCAGCGGGAAGGCCTTCGGCAGCATCGCCTTCAGCCCGTGGTTGCGCAGGACGAAACTGTCGCCTGAGCCCATGGCCATGGTCGGCAGCAGCACCTCGGGCGGGACGCCGTTGCGCCGTCCGATGGCGATGGCCTCGGCCAGGGCGGCGGTGTGCTGGAACACCAGCATGTTGTTGAGGATTTTCACCACCTGGCCGCAGCCCACCGGGCCGCAATGGGTGACATCGGTGCCCATGGTTGCCAGGATCGGGCGGACATGGGCGAAGGCTTCCTCCGTCGCGCCGGCCATGATGGAGAGTTCGCCTTTCGCCGCCGCTTCCCGCGTGCGCGCGACCGGGGCATCGACGAAAAAGATGCCCTTCGCCGCCAGCCGCGCCCCGGTCTCCCGCGTCAGCGCGACGGAGGAAGTGCTGGTATCGACCACGCACTGACCCGGTTTCAGATGCGGCTCCAGCGCCGCGACGACGCTTGCCATGGCCTTGCCGTCCGGCAGCGACAGCAGGATCAGATCGGCTTTGTCCGCGATTTGCCGGAGCGAGGCGGCGGTCACGGCGTTGGAGGCCAGCCGCTCCAACGGCTCGGGCCGGAGGTCATGGGCCAGGATTGGCTTGCCGGAACGGCGCGCGAGATGGCCGCACATTGGCTCGCCCATGACGCCCAGACCGATGAAGCCGATCGTGGTGATGGGGTTGGGGGACTGGGGCATGGGGACGGGTCTTTCCTGCGTTCCCGTCAGAGGCTTGCCACTTCGCGGGGTTCGTCAAGTCCCCGTCCGGGCCGCGCCGCCGGAAAGAGAGAATGAATTCACCACGAAGGCACGAAGACACAAAGGGTCTCGCGCTTTCAGGAAGGGTTTTTTCTGTGTCCGGGGGTTGGCGGGTATCAGCCCAGTACCGTCTCACGCAGCAGTGGCAGCAGGGTGGCGACCGGGTCTTCGGTTTCCTGGCGCACCATGGTCGCGTTCTGGTCGGTGGGCAGACCGGGCAGACGGGTGATCACCATGCGCAGCCGGGGATCGGCGGCGGCCAGATCGGCGGCCAGCACCTCTCCGGCCGCCTTGGCCATGGCGTATTCGGTCATGTTCTCCGGCCGCGCGGCCACCGCCACCGAGGACGGGTACAGCACCGCCAGTTTCGCCTCCCCGCCGCGCGCCAGCAGCGACGCGGTCAGGGCGGCGAATCCATGCACGTAATAGCGCAGGAATTCCTCATGCAAGGCGGGCACGAACACCGCGGCTTTCTGCCGCCGGATGTGCGGCGTGGGGTAATAGAGCAAGGCCGTGACCGGGCCTCGCAGCGCCGCGAGCTGGTCCGCGAGGTCTCGCGTCACGTCCAGGGGCAGCACATCGCACGCGGCATCGCTCCGGTGCGCGCGGATGTCCGCCGCCACCGCCGCCGCGTCCGCCGCGCCGCGCGCGTGGGTGAGAATGACGCCGCCGCCGCCGGAGGCGATCAGCCGCGCGGACAAGGCGCCCAGTCCGCGGGAGGCTCCGGCGATCAGGACGCGCTGGCCGGCGAAGGTGCCGGGGGCCACCAGGCCTGTCAGCGCGGCCATGCCGGGCAGTTCGGCCGGTGGCATGCGGACCAGCGCCGAGACGGTGGCGCGCAGGCCGTTGCCCGCCACCGCCATGCGCGCGATGCGGAACCGCGGATCGGCCAGGGTGACGCGGAAGCCGATGCCCGCGCGGGCCGGTACGGTGTCCAGCAGCTCCGCCTGGAACGCGGTGAAGATTGAGTGCAGTCCCGGACAGGCCATGCCCACCAGCGTGGACAGCAGGGCCAGCCCGGTGACGCGCGCCGCGCCGATCGCGCGTGTCAGGTCCGGGAAGGCGTCCGCCATGCCGCTCGCCCCTGGCGCCGGGTCGAGCCAG
>JAYVCG010000626.1:0-3852 GCA_043750075.1 Acetobacteraceae bacterium
TCTGTCCCCCGGCATGTCCGAGGACGCGCTCCAGGTCATTGAAGCCTATGAGGCCGACCCCGCCATCAAGGTCGTCATCATGCGCGGCGCGGGCAGGAAAGCGTTCATCTCCGGCGGCGACATCAAAAGTTTCGACAAAACGCGCGCCAACGCCGAAATCGCCCGCCTCGCGCGGGAAGCCCCCGGCAAACTGCGGTTGAAAATGCTCAACCTGGAAAAACCGCTGATCGCCATGATTTACGGCTATTGCCTTGGCGGCGGTCTGGGCATGGCGCTGAACGCGGATCTGCGTTTCGCCTCCTCGGACGCGCAATTCAGCGTGCCCGCGGCCCTGCGCGGCATCGCCTACGCACCCGAGGGATTGAAGTCGCTGGTCGATCTCGTGGGGCCCAGTATCGCCAAGGACATCATGTTCTCCGCGCGCCGCCTGAAAACGGATGAGGCGCTGCGCATCGGCCTGATCAACCGCGTGGTGGACGCGGAGGAACTGGAAGCCGTCACCATCGCCTACGCGGAAACCCTGGCGGTGAACGCGCCCCTGTCCATCCGCGCTTCCAAATTCTTCATCAACCAGTTGGGCCTGGAACGCGCCCAACGCGACGAACCGCGCATGGACGCCATGCAGCGCGAGGCGGAAGACAGCGCGGATTTCAAGGAAGCGACCCTGTCCTTCGTGGAGAAACGCAAGCCGGTGTTCCACGGACACTGAAACGTTTGGTGAAGCCCGCCTGGTCCGCGTGACCCGGCGAGCCACCGAGGTAATGCCAGCGTGCTTAAAGAGTGACATACGGTTCTGACGCCGTCCTGCCCTGGCGCCAGGGTCCACCGATGGAATGACCCGCCAGGCCGCGCGGAGAAAAATCGCGATCTTTCACACCCTCATCCGAACATCCGGTCGATGTCGTCCTGCACCAGATCGGGATTGTTCACGGAAGCATGGAACGGCACGCGCGCATGTTCAGTGTTTGAGGGCATCAGTTCGGTCAGCATGGTCTCGACCCCGCGGATGCTGGATCGCGCGGCGCACCCTCTGGCCGGTGACATCCTGGAATGTGCAGGCCTCGAAGATGGTGTTCAGCTTCGCGGCGACAATGCGCAGCGATCCGGGATCGTGCGTTCCCTCGTGCAGCCAGTCGCCGATCGCCTCGGCGGCTTCCATGATCTGATTCGCCGCTGCTTCCGTGGCCCGCACGACGGCTTCCAGTTCCAGGCCACTGTCGCGGGTGGCGGCGGCGGGCACCGCGACCATGGCGGTCACCTGATCCTGGATCCGCGCGAGCTGGCCGGACAGGTTGGCCTCGCTGTAATCCACCAGTTGCACGGTGGCGTGGATCTCGGCGCTCAGTTCGGTGATGCGGCGGTCGGTGAACCGGCGCAATTCATCGAACAAGGGCACGATCTCCGCCTTGATGCTGTCGCGGATATGCTGGCCAAGGCTGTCTGATGTGCCAGGGCTGTCTGACGGGGTGGTCACGATGCCGTGCCCTTCGTGGTGTGTGAACCCGATCACACACCATCGGTCTTAAGAACGGGTAAAGAGGGGGGCCTCCAACAGCGCGACGGCGCATCACCGGGGAGGGCCGGCCCGCGAACGGACCGGCCCCGACCCCTATGGCTTTTCGCATGCGAACAGCCATCACGCGCCTCCATGGCGTCGCCAAAATTTTCTGGGCCGTGGCCAGCCGGGCAGTTTTCTCGACAATCCGGTCCATTCGCGCGTCAATGGTCTTTTCGTCCTCCGCCGGATCGGGGACCGGATGGGTTCCATACGCCGTGACCGGGAGAATCCTGTCCTTATAATGGACGGTCATCCCGCCACCCACGAAGTGATGCAACGTCACTGTCGCGCCGCGCAGAGCCGTGCCGGGGCCACTGGTCTTGATGCAATACTTCGTGCCTTCGGAACTGAACGTCAGGGCTTTGGAGAGAACCCGGTCCTGGCGGCGGGCCAAGGCGTCATCCAACGCCTCCGGCGTGGCCGTCCATGGCCGATGCGCTGACGCTTCAATCCGGGGCGGAACCGCGAACCTTTTGTTCCAAAAGGCGATGAAAGATGGAGAAAACTCATTTGCCGCCTCCATGGAACATACGTTTTGAAGCCGCATCTCCTTCACCAGCCGATCCTGCAACGTTTGATTCGCCCGTTCCACACGGCCCTTCGCCTGGGGCGTCAATGCGTGGGTTGGCTCTATCCCCAGCCGGTCCGACACCCGGCCAAACCCGGTCTTGCCTCCCCGCTCTTCGCGTCCTTGGCATTCACCCGGAAGATGCCATGGCGGTCCGAATAGAACGCCAGTGGGCGGCCATGCGCCAGCACGTGACCCCGCAACGCCTCCAGATAGGCCCGCGTCGTCTCCACGGGGGCGAAGTTCAACGCCGTCAAGCGGTTCGTCGCGTCGTCAATGAACACGATCAGCGTGGGCCGCGCCCCTCCAGCCAGTCATGCGGACTGCCATCGATCTGGATCAGTTCACCGAATCGCGGGCGGCGTTCGCGGAGCTGGTGAACCCGCTTTTGCCGGCGGGCCTTCGGGCGCCACAGGCCCAGGCGGATCTGAACCCTGCGAACTGTCGCCGCCGATACCTTGATCCCGTCGCGCTCCACCAGCTTCCCGGCCGCCAGCGTGGCGCCAAAACCCTGATACTGACCACGAAGATGCTCTTCCAGCACCGCGTGGAAGTCCGATGGCAGACTTCGGTTCGAACCGTGACCACGCTGGCGGGACACCAGCCCGGCATCGCCGGCCGCGCGCCAAAGGCGCATCAGGCGCTTCATCTGGCGAAGGCCAATCCCAAGCCGTTCCGCCGCGACCCCCTGGCTGAACTGCCCGGATGCAACCTGCCGGACAACGCAGGCTCGCTCCGGCAGGCTCATCGATAACGGAACGTGTCAACGACTTTGGGCTCTTGTCCACTTTCGATGATTGAGCCCGCGGAGTTCCCATATAGGTTGGGTGAACCTGATATCGCGCTTGTTGCCGGACGCATCCCACGTCCGGCTCGAAAGCTGGGTGCCTGAGCCCGCCCAATCCGCCCTCACCCTCCACCTGAACGCGCGCCGGACCACGGCACGTTGTCCGCTCTGTGGCCGGCGATCCAGACGCGTCCACAGCCGTTACGAGCGGACCCTCGCCGATCTGCCCTGGGGCGAATGCGCCGTCACCATCCGGCTGGGCATTCGCCGTCTGTTCTGTGACAATGACCGGTGCGCACGCCGCATCTTCGCCGAACGCCTGCCCGGTGTTGTTTCTCCCCGGGCACGCAAGACGACGCGCCTCACCGGGCGCCTCACCGGGCGCCTCACGGCCATGGGCCTGGCGCTGGGCGGTGCCGCCGGGGCACGCCTTGGCCGGAAGCTGGGACTGCCCGCCAGCCGTAACACGCTGCTTCGCCTGGTCCGCCGGGCGCCCCCGCCCGACCCCGTGACGCCCGCCGCGCCGGGCGTGGACGACTGGGCGATGCGCAAACGGCATACTTACGGCACCGTGCTGGTGGACCTCGACCGGCGGTGCCCGGTGGCGCTGCTGCCCGACCGCGAGGCGAACACGCTGGCCACCTGGTTGCGCGGCCACCCTGGCGTCAAGGTGATCGCGCCGGCGCTTACGCCAAAGGCGCCCGCGACGGCGCGCCCGGGGCCGTTCAGGTCGCCGGCCGCTTGTAGCGCGACAATCTGGATGGTGATCAGCGACAATCAGGATGACGTTTGGTAATCGCGACGAAGTCATCATGTTCCCACTGATTGTCGCGGACAAGCGTTAAATCGGCGTTTGATTGTCGGGGCGCGACAAAGCGGCCGCGTCTTTGATTGTCGCGCGATTTGGCGGGCGTCCTGGCCCCTTCTGTTTCCGCTCCA
>JAYVCG010000627.1:0-10695 GCA_043750075.1 Acetobacteraceae bacterium
CGCCGATCCGGCGCGGCGGGCGGTGCGGATCACCCTTGGCCGCCAGACCGTGCTGGAAGGCGAGGCCCTGGCCGCCGCCCTGGCGGAAAGGCACGCCGCATGACCCCCTTGGAAGAAACGATCGCCGCCAATCTGCGCGAAGTCCGCGAGCGAATCGCCAACGCCGCCCTGAAGGCCGGACGCGCGCCCGATTCCGTGACGCTGGTGGCCGTCTCCAAGACCAAACCAATCGAAGCCGTGCGCGCGGCCCTGCGCGCTGGACAGACCGTGTTCGGGGAGAACCGCGTCCAGGAAGCGGCTGAGAAGTTCCCCGGCCTGCGCGCGGCATCCCCGTTCACACTGCACCTCATCGGCGGGCTGCAAACCAACAAGGCGCGCGAGGCCGTGCGGCTCGCGGATGTGATCGAGACGCTGGACCGCCCCCGCCTCGCGGAGGCCCTGGCGGCGGCGATGGAGAAGGAAGGACGGTTTCCCTCCCTGCTGATCGAGGTGAACACCGGCGGGGAGGCCCAAAAATCCGGCATCCCGCGCGCGGACGCCGATGCGTTCATCATCGATTGCAAGGGAAGGTTCGGCGCCAGGCTGACCGGGCTGATGTGCATCCCGCCGCACGGTGAGGATCCGGCGCCGCATTTCACCTGGCTCGCGGACCGGGCGGCGCGGCATGGGCTGGCGGTGGTGTCGATGGGCATGTCGGCGGACTACGAGACCGCCATCGCCTGTGGCGCCACGCTGGTGCGGGTGGGGACGGCGATCTTCGGGGGGCGGGGGTGAACAAAACGCCGGTTGCGGAAAACCACGAAATGTCATGATATGTCCATGGCCGGTCCTCCCTGGGCGCGGCCCAGGGGAGAGGTGTCATGAGCACGACAGTGTATTTCGCCACCAATCGGGTCGTGAACGGTCCCGCGGAGAAATGGCAGAGTTATCAACCGGAGATCGTCTCTCCATCCAATCCCGCCGCCGTTACCTATGCCACCGCGTTCGTCGATCAGACCAACCTGGACGCTGACAAGACCGGGGCGATCCTGAGCATTCAGGATGCGCGCCAGGGCGGGTTCAGCCCGGAGATCGTCAACGATTTATCTGATCCTGGCCGCAACCTGCTGATCTTCCTCCACGGCTTCGCCAACAGTTTTGACAATGCCCTGACGCGGGCGGCGTTCAACCGGGAATGGCTCGCCCGGTCCGGTGTCGCGGCGGCGGACACCACGGTGATCGCGTTCAGTTGGCCGTCACTGGGCAAGGTGCTGTCGTTGCCGATCCCGCCGGCGGATTACTGGCAAGACCAGACCATGTCCGGCCAGTCCGCCTTGCACATCATGTCCTTTTTCGCCAATCTGGAACCCATCGTCACCCAGGCCCGCGCCAATGGCCAAAGGGTGTTCCTGCTGGCGCACAGCATGGGCAACTGGGCTTTGCAGGCGGCGGTGGAAAGCTGGTTCAGCCATGGCAACGGCGACGCCGCTCTGTTCGACGAAGCATTTCTGTGCGCGGCCGATGAACGCTATGACGGGTTCGACTTCCTCCCCACCGGGCGGCTGAGCGCGCTGGACCGGCTGGCGAAACGCGTCTCCATCTATTTCAGCGCCTCGGATGTGGTTTTGCAGGCGAGCGTGTTCGCCAATCTTGGCGCGAAACGGTTGGGCCAGGACGGGCCGCACAGCCGGTTCGACAAGAAACGCTTCCCGGCGGCGAAATACCGCATGGTGGATTGCGGCGGATTCCGGGATTTCGATTTTGGGTTCGCCAGTTCGCATCAGTATTACCGGCGCTCGCCGCTGGCGCGCAAGGAAATCGCCAAGGCGATGACGGGGTCCTGAGGCAAGGCGGGGCTTTGCCGGCCCCGCCAGGAAGCGCCGTCCTCTGGCTCCCCGCGCCGCGCCAGGCATGCATTCGGATGACAAGCACGGCCCTTGGATCGACTCCATGAGAACGATCCTCAGATTCCAAAGGCGGGCCCTTGGTGGAGAAGGTCCAGGAGGCAAGGCTCAGGCACGGCGGCGTGGGGTTCGGAACAAAGCCTGGGCGCCTCTTTCACGCCGGGGCGAACAGCCGCTCCGCCTCCCCTCCGGCCACCAGCGGCGCCGGGAGAATTTCCCCCTGGAACGCCGCGTCGTGTTGCAGCACCGGCATCACCCGGTCGGCGAACAGGCGCATGTCGCGTTCCGCCAGATGATGCGGCATCGAACCGAAGGAGAATTCGGTCACCAGATGATCCATCCCCGTCAGCCGCCGCAGTTCGCGAATTTGCTCGATGCAATCACCGGGCGTGCCGGCGATCTGGATGCTGACATAAAAATCCGTCGCCTTCGACCGGAAGCCGGGGTCTTTCATCTTGGTACAGGTTTTCCAGGACATGGCGCGGGGCGGTGTCCCGGTCTTTCTTGCCTTCAGACGAGCACCCTGGTTGGTTCGCCATGGTATATTGACAATCGTAGTTACATAATGTAAAAGTGCGCATGACGTTCGAATGGGACGAGCAGAAACGCCTCACGAATCTGGCTAAACACGGCATTGATTTTGAGGCCGCGAAGCTGATTTTCGGCGCTCCTACCCTCGAAAGTCCCGATAACCGGCGCGACTACGGCGAATCCCGGATCGGCGCTTATGGCGAGGTCGCGGGCATGGTGGTGTTTGTCGTTTATACTGCACGCGATGGTTGCCGTCGCCTGATCAGCGCCAGAAAGGCTGGAAGCCATGAACAAGAAATCTACCATTCACGCATTGCCGCCACAGGCGGAGACGATGACGGACAAGACGGACCGGGCGCGGGTTCAGGCGATGACGGATGAGGATGTCCAGCGGGCCATCGACGATGACCCTGATACTTTTGTTCCTGATCTGGAATGGATGAACAACGCGCGCGTGGTCATGCCGGAGGTCAAACAGATGGTGACGTTGCGCCTCGATCCCGATGTCCTGGCCTGGTTCAGGAAAGGCGGGCGTGGTTACCAGACCCGTATCAACGCGGTGTTGCGGGCCTTCGTGGAGGCGCGGGGAACCCGGTCCGGCTGAAACCATCAGGGCTGTTGTCATGGACCACGAAATCAAACAGTGCTCACTCCCCAGGTTTCACCTGAAACCTGGGGCCAGGCCCGCGCGTGGTTCCTCTTACGCCGGGGCGAACAGCCGCTCCGCCTCCCCTCCGGCCACCAGCGGCGCCGGGAGAATTTCCCCCTGGAATGCCGCGTCGTGTTGCAGCACCGGCATCACCCGGTCGGCGAACAGGCGCATGTTGCGTTCCGCCAGATGATGCGGCATCGAACCGAAGGAGAATTCGGTCACCAGATGATCCATCCCCGTCAGCCGCCGCAACTCGCGGATTTGCTCGATGCAGTCACCGGGCGTGCCGGCGATCTGGATGCTGACGTAAAAATCCGTCGCCTTCGACCGGAAGCCGGGGTCTTTCATCTTGGTATAGGTTTTCGCCAGTTTCCCGTACGACTCATAACCTTTCACATTCGACAAATGCCCGTCCGAGAAATGATAATGATTGTCGATCGAATCCCATTTCTCCCCCAGATAACGCAAAGCCCACTCGCGGGCTTCCTCGCGGGTTTCGGCGCAGGCGACGTTGGTGAGGATGATGGGGGGTTTGGGCGTGTGGCCGACGCTTTGGGTGATGGCGCGGTATTTATGCACGTCCTCGGCGGCCTTTGGCCATTCGTTCTGCATCACGATCAACATGCCAAAGCCGAGTTTCGCCATGATTTCCGAGGATTCCGGACTGACGGCGGAGGCATGGAAGCGCCGTTCCGGATGTGAGATGGGACGCGGGCGGATCGAGGTTCTGGGGATCTTGAAGAACTCGCCCTCCCATTCGAACTCGTCGTGGGTGAGAGCCTTTATGATCAGTTGCGCTGACTCGACGAAACGGCCGCGCGCCTCGCCCATCGGGATGCGGAACCCGTCATATTCGACCGTGGCGGCGCCGCGGCCGAAGCCCATCAGCGTGCGCCCGCCGCTGATGATGTCCAGCAGCGCGATCTGCTCGGCGACGCGGATCGGATCGTGCCAGGGCAGCACGATGACGCAGGTGCCCAACGTGATCTTGCGGGTGCGTCCGGCGTAATAGCTCAGCAACTGCAACGGCGCCGGCGACATGGAGTATCCGGTGAAATGATGTTCCAGCGCGAACAGCGAGTCGAAGCCAAGCGGCTCGGCCAGATCGCCCATCGCCATGTGCTCGTGATACAGCGCGGCATCTGGGCGGCCTGGTTGCGCGAGAATGCTGAGCGCGGTGCCGACTTTCATGATTTTTCTCCCTTTCCGAAACTGGCGAAGCACAGTCCGGTGCCGGTCAGCGCCGGTGTGCGGTAGCCAGGCGTGTAGGACACCCAGTCGAGCGTCAGACCGCCCACCGCCCCGGCCAGACAAATCCAGTTGCGGATCTCGGAACTGCCCGACTGTAACTTGTGCAACGGGGCGTCGCGGAAGAACGCGTCATCGTGGCGTTCGAACGCCGCGATCACCGCATGGTCGAAATCCTCATCGACCAGGAAATGACTGAGCCCGCCCGAGGCCAGGATGCCGATCCGCTGATCCGGGCCAAACCCCTCGACCGCGCGCCGCAACGCCGCGCCAAGCGCGTGGCATCGCGCCGGGGCGGGCTGGTTGGGCGCGTAATAAGCGTTGAGGAAAACCGGCACGACCGGCAACGGCGTGGAGCCCATCAGGAAACGATGCACGAACGAAATCGCATGGCCCTCGGATTTGCCGGGCGCCGCATGGGCCATCGCCGACAGATCGAACCCGTCTTGTTGCAGCGCGCCGATCAGATGCCGCGCCAGCACCGCGTGGCAAGGATACAGAACATCCGCGTCCGGTTCCTGAAAACGCATCCTGGCCCGGTCCAGCGGATGCACCGCCTCCACCGCCCTGGCGTTCGGAATGCTCTCACCGTGATAAACGCCGATCGCGGGCATGTTGCTGTGGTCGAACATTTCCTCTTGATCGTCGCCGATGACGATCAGCGCGTCCAGCCGCGCGGCGGCGATGGCGTCGCGCAGCCGGGCGATCGAGGCGGTGACACGCGCATGACGTTCCCGCAGCACAGCAGGCGCGATCCGCGCCGCGGCATCCGCGGGCGCACGGGCCAGCAGATCGTCGTACCGGCGCGGCGCCCCATCGAAATCGACGAACGCACGCGCCCGGTCCCGCCCCAGAAACGCGCCTTCCACCCAGTCCTCCGCCCGCGCCGCCAGCATCGGACTGTGCGAGGAACCAAATCCCGCCACCAATTGGGCCATGATCGCCTCCGTGACCCGTGGACCGCGCCGGAACAGGCGCGGTCCACGGCCTGTCTCAGCGGATGGGAGAGAACGACGCCGGCATCAGGATCGAATTCTCCTGTTTCACCATCACGCCCGGCGGCCCGCCCGGCGGCCAGGCACCGGCGGCGCGCGCGGCGTCACGCACCTCGAACCGCTGATTGGCGTCCTTGTACGCCCAGATGTGAACCCATTTGTTCAGCGCGCCGAACTCCGAATACCAGGCGCCGACCAGCGGGGAGAATTTCTGCCGTCCCTCGATCTTGCCAGACCAGCGGTCGATCATGCCCGGAATCTCGCCGGCCTTCATCGTGTACTGGCGCATCTCGAAGACCGGCCCCACCTGGCGCGGCGTCAGCGGCGGGGAGAACGGGGCGGGCAGGAAAACCTCGCTTTGCTGATGCGTCACGAATTCGCGGATCGGCGGCGGCCAGCCTTCTTCCTTCGACGCGGCGGCGCGCACGGCGCCCCGTTGTTCGAGGCTGTCATAAGCCCAGACATGAATGATCTGATTGAGCGGCCCGACCTCGGTGTGCCAGAAGGCGGCGAGTTTGGAGTGTTTTTCCCGCACCGGCAGCGCGGCGCCAAAGCGTTTCTCCGCCTCGGCCAGCGTGCCGGGCTGGAGGGTGTAGGTACGCATTTCGACGATCATGGGACGTCCTCCTGTATTCTTGGGTGGGGAGGGTAGAGCATTTTCGCCGGCGAGGAAAACCGGGGGGCATCGTTTGGGGGAAGGGCTCTGGGCGCTGCCCCGCGAGCCTGCCCATCGCGACTGTCGCGCGGCTGGGGCCTGCCGGACCTCCTCGGGGACGCCGCCACGGCCGCTCCCTCATGGCATGACCCGGAGCCATCCGATCTTGTTGAGATGCATGCGGAAAGCTGGCCTCAAAGCGGATGACGCGACATGCTCATCCCTCGGACAACGCCATCGCCTCCTGGGCTTGCGCCCAGACGATGGCGAGCGGGAGGGTGCGGTCGAGCAAGGTGGCGAGGGCGGCGATGGACTCCGCGCCTGGACCGGATTGCTCGGTGGCTTTCTGAATCGCGTAAGCGGCTTCCCCCAGGCGCGTGAGGCCGATGTTGCGGGCCGCCCCGGCGAGCGCGTGCGCCTCCCGCCGCACCACCGTCAGGGCGCCCGCGGCCATGGCGTTCTGGATCGCTTCCACGCGAGCCGGGCCTTCCTCCAGGAAGACCTGAATGACCTCGACGGCCCCTTCCACGCTGATGTCCTCGACGAGCTGGCGGAGGAAGTCCTCATCCAGCAGCGCCGCTTCGGGTTCGCACGGCGCCACCCCGGACGATCCCATCCCGGATGGTGCCACCAGGGACGATCCCGCCAGGGACGATCCCGCCGGGGACGGCGCCGGGTTAATGGACGCGGCGGGGGAAAAGGCGTGTGGCACGGTTTGCTCCAGCAAGGTGCGCAGCCTTTCCGCGTTGACCGGTTTCGTGATGAAGCCGTTCATGCCCGCCGCCTCGCACGCGGCGCGGTCCGAGGCGAGGGCGTTGGCGGTCAGCCCGATGATCGTGATGGCACGGGCGCGGGACGTGCCGGCGCGGATCATCCGGGTCGCGGTGATGCCATCGACCTCGGGCATCATCATGTCCATCAGGATCACGTCATGGTCCCCCGAGTCCGCGGCGCTGACGGCCCGCGCGCCATCCTCCACGGCCTCGACCGTGTGGCCCATCCTGGTCAGCATGCGGGTCGCCACATGACGGTTGATGGCATTGTCCTCGGCGAGCAGGATCTTCAAACGGCGATACGGCGCCTGGACTGGCGGCACGGGCGCGTCTTCCGCCCGCGCGTCAGGCACGCACCGCAGGCGCGCGGTGAGGCGGAAAGTGCTGCCCAGTCCGGGGATGCTGTCCACGGTGATGGCGCCGCCCATCAGCGCCGCCAGACGGGCGCAGATGACCAGACCGAGCCCGGTGCCGCCAAAACGCCGGCCAATCGAACTGTCCACCTGACTGAAGGCGGAGAACAGTTTGCGCTGTCCGTCCGGATCGATCCCTATGCCGGTGTCGATCACGGCGACCTCCAGGGTGACGCCCGCCTTCCCGTCCGCCGCTTCCCCATCCGCTGTTTTCCCGTTCGCCGCCGCGCCATTCGCCGCCACGCGGACTTCCACCATGACGCCGCCGGCGGGAGTGAATTTGAGACCATTGCCGATCAGATTGACCAGGATCTGCCGCAACCGGGCGGGGTCGCCGCTGACCTGGCGGGGCACGTCCGGCGCGGCCTGGAACGTGAGGGACAGGCCCTTGGCATGGGCCTGTCCGGCCATCATGCCGATCGTGCCCTCGATCAGCGCGCGGGGATCGAAGGCGATGTCCTCCAGGTCCAGCCGTCCGGCGTCGAGCCGGGAGAAATCCAGGATGTCCTGGACCAGCGTGGACAGATGCTCGCCCGACTCATGGATGATCCGCGCGTATTCGCGCTGTTCCGGGTCCAGGTTCATGTCCCGCAGCAGGCTGGCGGCGCCGATGATGCCGTTCATCGGCGTCCTGATCTCATGGCTCATGATCGCGAGGAATTCGGTGCGCGCGCGTCCTCCGGCCTCGGCGGCGTCCCGCGCGGCGGCGAGGTCGTGCTCGGCGCGTTTGCGTTCGGTGATGTCGGTGAAGGTGCGCACCGCGCCGCCATCCGCCAGGAACGTGGTCCGCACCTCCAGCACCGTGCCATTGGGCCGGGTGCGTTCGTAGAGTGTCATGGCGGGGTTGAGGCCGCCGCCGTAGATCATTTTGGCCACCGGCCCGCTGTCGTGAAATTCCGGCCGGAACTCGGCGTAGGTTTTCTGCCAGTCGATCAGATCGTTGAAGCTCACGCCCGGACTGGCGACGGACAGGGGCAGTTCCAGCAATTCCGAGACACGCCGGTTCACCACCCGCATGCGCCGGTTGCGGTCGATCATCAGGATGCCCTGGCTGATGTTTTCCATGGTCATCACCAGATTGGACTGGAACCGCGCCAGCCGGTGGCGGTGCAGGATCATGCTCGCGCCGACCAGGACGACGATCGCGGACAGGAACGCGCCCGCCAGCAGCGTGTCCTGGCGCTGCCTTTCGTACAGGGCGAACACCGTTTCCCGGCCGATGCCGACAGCGACGACGAGCGGATAGCCGGTGACGGAGCGATAACTGACGATCGCCTCGCCATTGACCACCGTTCTGGCGTTATCGGACTCGAACAGGGATATCTCGCGGGCGGGCCGTATCAGATCCAGATTTTGTGGATTTTGCAGCGTCTCGCCGATCATCGCGGTTTCGGGCTGAGCGGCGCGAATGACGCCGTCCTGGCCGATCAGCAGCGCGAAGCCTTCCCCCATGCGCGTGGATTCCCGGAATCCGCCAAGCACCTGTGGTTCGAGCGAGGCGGCCGCGACGCCCGCGAAGCTGCCATCCAGACGGCTGATACGCCGTGTCAGTTGGATGACCACCTGTCCGGAGATGATGCTGATCACGGGTTTGCTGATGAACAGGCGGTCCTCCGCCGCCGCCACATGGACCTGAAAATGCTCCCGGCTGGCGATGTTGATCCCCCCCGCCTGAATGTTGGGGATGCTGGTCGTCACGGCGGTCCCCGTCGCGTCGACGATCGCCAGCCGCATGCTGACCCCGCGCAGAACGGGTTTGTCGCGCAGCCACGGGCCCATGGCGAAATGGTCCGGATCGTACAGATACGAATCCCGCGCGTGCAGCAGCGCCTGATCCAGCATCGCGATCGTGCGGCTCACGGTTTCCTCGAAGGTCCGCGCGAGGGTGGCGGTCCGGGTCTCGCCGTCCTGAAGCGTGTGCTGGTACTCCTCGTGAAGGCGCAGCCCGATGGCGCCCCAGATCACGCCCAGTACGCATAACAGCAACAGCACATGCCCAGGAGCGACATGGCTGAGGGACATGTGCCCAGGGGCGGGGTTTCCAGGCGGGGCACGCCCAGGATCGGCGTGTCCAGGATCGGCGTGTCCAGGGGCGGGTTTTCCGGCGGCCGCGCGGCCGGGCATTCTGGCGGCCAGGGCGCGAAGGGCTTTCATGGATTTCAGGCGGACGCCCTGGCGGGTTCCGGCAGCCAGGCGAGCAAATCGGCTTCCGTCATGGCGCGGCCGTAATACCAGCCCTGACCCACCTCGCAGCCCGCGTCCCGCAACCGGTCCGCCACGGGTTCGGTCTCGATCCCTTCCGCCACCACCCGCAGGCCAAGCTCGCGCGCCATCGAGATCGTCGCCCGCACGATCTTCCACGCCTCGGGGTCGGTGTCGCATTGCGCCACGAAGGAGCGGTCGATCTTCAGTTCCGAGAATGGCAGCCGCAACAAGGTCAGCAAGGACGAATGCCCGGTGCCGAAATCGTCGATCGAGAGTTCGATGCCCTTGATGCGCAGCCGGGTGAGGATCTCGGCCGCGACCAGCGGGTTGGCGATCATGGTGCTTTCGGTGATCTCGGCGATCAGCGCGCCGGGGCCCAGGCCGGTTTCCATCAACATGCGCTCGATCTCATCCGGCAGCGACGGATCGGCGAGCACCAGGGGAGAGATGTTGACCGCGACCCGGCAGTCCGGATGCCGCACCCGCCAGCGCGCGCACGCCTCCAGCGACGCCCGCATGATCTGAAAGGTCAACTGGGCGATCAGGCCGGACTGCTCGGCCAGCGGCACGAAAACATCGGGCGTCGTGCGCAGGCTGTCCGGTCTGGGCCACCGCGCCAGGGCTTCCACCCCCACCACCCGCCCGTCCCGCAACGATACCTTGGGCTGATAATGCGGCACGATCACCCCCCCCCGGATGGCCGCCATCAGTTCATCCACACTGGGCGGACGCTGATCGGGTTCCGCTCTGTACACCTTGCGCGCGGGCGCGTCCCGCAGCAGCGTCCGCAGCGCGGCGGGGGAGGCCGGTTTTTGCAAGGTGCCGGCGACGCGCAGGCCCATGCTCGTGGCGAGCCGCAGACTCGCGGTCCGCACCCGCTCATCCAGGCGGGAGAGGAAGATCAGGATGGGATCGCTGGCGCTGTCGCGCACCGCCTGCAACAGGCTGATCCCCTCCGTTTCCCCCAGGGAAAGATCGAGGATGATGGCGTCGTAACGATGATCGGTGAGATGGGCCGCGGCGTCCTGAAGGGTCGCCGCGGCATCGACGGCATAGCCCATGGGCGCCACCGCGCGGATGATGATCATCCGCTGAATGCGCTCATCATCGACCACGAGCAGGCGTTTGGGATCAGGGGGTAAAGTGTCCACGCGATCTCTCTGGTCAGAGGGGGAAGCCAGAAGGGGGAGCCGGGGGAAAGGCCAGAACGGGAAAAGCCAGAAGGAGGAACGGTGGCCATCGCACCAGAAAAAGATGAACAATCCATGAAGGGCCGCCCATCCTTTCCGCTCCAGTTCACCCTGGGCGGTGGCCGGAAAGGCGAAAGCCTGGGATTTCCA
>JAYVCG010000628.1:0-6421 GCA_043750075.1 Acetobacteraceae bacterium
TTTCGACGCGCAGAAGGCGGGCCATGGCGGCACGCTCGACCCGCTGGCGACCGGTGTGCTGCCGATCGCCTTCGGCGCGGCGACCAAGACCGTGCCCTATGTGATGGACGGCACCAAACTCTACCGCTTCACGCTGCGCTTCGGCGAGGCGCGCGACACCGACGACGCCGATGGGCGCACCATCGAGACCAGCGAGGTGCGTCCCTCCAACGAACGCATCGAGGCCGAACTGCCCGCGTTCACGGGCGACATCCTGCAGGTGCCGCCCATCTTCTCCGCCATCAAGGTCGATGGCGAGCGCGCCTACGACATGGCGCGCGAGGGCCGCGCGCCCGTGCTGGAAGCCCGGCCCGCCCGCGTCGATCGCTTCGCCCTGGTCGAGCGGCCCGATCCGGACAGCGCGGTGTTCGAGGTCGCCTCGGGCAAGGGCGTTTACATGCGCAGCCTGGCCCGCGACCTGGCGCGTGCCTGCGGCTCCGTGGGGCACATCGAAGTGCTGCGGCGGCTGCGGGTAGGACCTTTTCTGGAGGCCGCCGCGATTCCGCTGGACAAACTGCGCGGGGCGGAGGATACGCTCCCCGCTTCCCCGGACCTCTTGCTTCCGGTCGCGACCGCGCTGGCCGACATCCCGGCGCTGGCCTTGACCGAATCGGAGGCCGCCGGTCTGAGACAAGGCCAGGCGATCAGCCTGGTGGCGTTGATGGGCCGGATCCCGCGCGCGGCCGATCCCAATGGCGGGCTCGCCCGGGCGATGACGGGGGACCGCGTGATCGGGCTGTGCCGTCTGGAAGACGGGCTGCTGCGGCCTGAGCGGATTCTGTAGACCTCTCACCGAAACAGGAGAACCCCGATGTCGATCACGGCAGAGCGCCGCACGGCGCTGATTGGCGAATACAAGCTTGGCGCCGAGGATACCGGCAGCCCGGAAGTTCAGGTCGCCATCCTGACCGAGCGGATCAACAACCTGACCGAACATCTCAAGACCCACGCGAAGGATTTCCACTCGCGCCGGGGCCTGCTGATGATGGTTGGCCGCCGCCGACGCTTGCTGGATTATGTCAAGGGAAAGAACAAACCCCGGTACGAGACGCTGATCCAGCGCCTGAGCCTGCGCCGGTGAACACTTTCTGACCACACCATGAGATGACGAAACCGGCCGTCCATACCATATGGGCGGTCAGACCATCCCGCGCGCCACCCTGGCGCATGGGCAACGCCGCGGAAAGCGGCGGACAGACAGACCGCTGATCCGGCACACGCCCAGATATGGCGCGGGACCCGCGACGGCGTTTCCGGTTACATGGCCGCGGCCGTGTCCCGCTCTGGCGCGGACCGCCTTCCATGCGACCCGAGACGCCGCCTCCCGGCCAAACGAGGGGTTCGGTTCAACCGGCTTGCCGTCCGCCGATGCCGTGCATCGCAAGGACGCTGAATGTTCAATTATTTCCGCAAGGAACTCGACTGGGGCGGGCGCAAGCTGGTCCTGGAAACCGGTAAGATCGCCCGTCAGGCCGATTGCGCCGTACTGGTCTCGTACGGCGAGACCATCGTGCTCTGCACCGCCGTCGGCGTGAGGACCGCCAAACCCGGTCAGGATTTCTTCCCGTTGACCGTGAACTATCAGGAAAAAGCCTTCGCCGCGGGCAAGATCCCCGGCGGCTTCTTCAAGCGGGAAGGCCGCCCCAGTGAGGCAGAGGTGCTGAAAAGCCGCCTCATCGACCGCCCGATCCGCCCTCTGTTCCCGCAGGGCTTCAGGAACGAGGTCCAGATCGTCGCCACCGTCCTGTCGCACGACATGGAAAACGACCCGGACATCGTGGCGCTGATCGGCTGCTCCGCCGCGCTGACCCTGTCCGGCATCCCGTTCTTCGGCCCCGTCGCCGCCGCTACGGTCGGGTATCAGGATGGCCAGTACATCCTCAATCCCACCATGACGCAGGGAAAAACCAGCGCGCTGCAACTCGTCGTCGCCGGCACCGCCGAAGGCGTGCTGATGGTCGAATCCGAGGCCCGCGAACTCTCCGAGGACATCCTTCTGGGCGCCGTGACCTTCGGGCACACATCGTTCCAGCCGGTGATCAACGCCATCATCGAACTGGCCGAGCACGCCGCCAAGGAGCCCTGGCAGTTGCCGGAAGCCGCGCCTGAGGTTCAGGCGCTCAAGGCCCGTGTGGACACGCTGGCCCGCGCCGGGATCGCCGATGCCTACAAGATCGTCGACAAGGGCGCCCGTCATGACGCGGTCAGCGCCGCCAAAAACGCCGCCATGGAAGCACTGAAGGCCGAGGGTCTCGACACCGAGAAGGCCAAGGGCGCCTTCAAGGACCTGGAAGCCGACGTCGTGCGCGGCGCCATCCTGAGCACCGGTCTGCGCATCGACGGCCGCGACACCAAAACCGTCCGGCCGATCATCGCCGAGGTCGGGCTGCTGCCGCGCGCGCATGGCTCCTCGCTGTTCACCCGCGGCGAGACGCAGGCGTTCTGCGTCGCCACCCTCGGCACCGGCCAGGATGAGCAGATCATCGACGCGCTGGAAGGCGAGTACCGCGAGCACTTCATGCTGCACTACAATTTCCCTCCCTACTCGGTGGGCGAGGCGGGCCGCATGGGATCTCCGGGCCGCCGCGAAGTGGGCCATGGCAAACTCGCCTGGCGCGCGATCCATCCGCTGCTGCCGGAGAAAGACAAATTCCCGTACACGATGCGCGTGGTCTCCGAGATCACGGAATCGAACGGGTCTTCCTCCATGGCGACGGTGTGCGGGTCTTCCCTCGCGTTGATGGATGCCGGCGTGCCGCTGAAGCGTCCGGTGGCGGGCATCGCCATGGGCCTGATCAAGGAAGACCACGGTTTCGCCGTCCTCTCCGACATCCTCGGCGACGAGGATCACCTTGGCGACATGGACTTCAAGGTGGCCGGAACCGAGGTGGGCATCACCTCGCTCCAGATGGACATCAAGATCACGTCCATCACGCCGGAGATCATGAAGATCGCCCTGGCGCAGGCCCGCGACGGCCGCCTCCACATCCTGGGCGAGATGGCCAAGGCGCTGACCAACCATCGCGGCGACGTGGCGACGACGGCCCCCCGGATCACCGTGATCCAGGTGCCCAAGGAAAAAATCCGCGAAGTGATCGGCACCGGCGGCAAGGTGATCCGCGAGATCGTCGAACAGACAAAATGCAAGATCGACATCAACGACGACGGCACGATCAAGATCGCCGCTGTCGATGCCTCGCAGGCGCAGGCCGCGATCGACTGGATCAGAGGTCTGACCCAGGAGCCTGAGATGGGCGTGATCTATACCGGCAAGGTCGTGAAAACGGCGGATTTTGGCGCATTCGTGAACTTCATGGGCTCCCGCGACGGGCTGGTTCACATCAGCGAGTTGAAGCAAGCCCGTGTCGTCAAGACCACCGACGTGGTGAACATGGGCGACCAGGTGAAGGTCAAGGTCATCGGCTTCGACGAGCGCGGTAAAATCAAACTGTCGATGCGGGTTGTCGATCAGGAAACCGGCGCCGATATCACGGAACAGGTGGGCGATCGTCCGCAGCGCGGGGATCGCCCCGAACGGAGCGCTGGAGATCGTCCCGAGCGAAGCGACCGGCCCCGTCGTGATCGGCCAACGATGGCGGAAGGCTCGGACCAGCCACCGTTCCACGACTGAGGGTCGTGAACGGCTTCCGGGACGACGCCTGGGCGTCCTTCAAAGCGGTCTACGGTCCCAATCTTGACCGTGGCCGCCTTCGTCCTGGCGGTGTTCGGAGCCGTTTACGATCCCCGCGCCGTCGTCGAAGTGCGGGTTTGGTGGCTCGTGGTCGTGGTGGTGGTTTTGCTGACCACCGCGATGGTCGTCGGAAACATGCTTCAGGTCGCCCGTCGTCTGGCCAAAGTGCGTTTGCCCGGGTGACTCATGTGGATGTCGCGAGTGGGTCGGTGCCGGGAGGGAATGAGCAGACGACGCTGCTGTTGGAGCAGTCGGAGCTTTTCGGCCTCGGACAGCCAGTGACGATCAGCCACGCCGAGCAATTGGAACAGGGACGGGTGTTCGAACGCAGGATCGGTTCGGGAGAGGTTCTGAATATCCAGTTGAACGGATTGATCCAGGTTCGGGTGCTGGTAATGGTTTCGAACCAGCGGGAACTGTGGCAGCGTATCCGCCAAAGGGAGCGACCGATGTTGGCGCGGATCGTCGTCAGGCCCTGGGTATCGATCAACGAGGCACGGGAGGCGGTGGAATGAGCGATCTCGCAGTCCAAACCAAATTGGCCCGCGTCGTTCATGTTTCGGATACGAGCCATACCCCGACGGAAATCGTGATTGATCGCGGTGCAGCCGACGGGGGCAAGACGGGTGACCGATACCTCGTGTTTGGCGAAGGACCAGACATCATCGATCCTGATACCGGCAAGTCCCTGGGACGCGTGGAACTGGTCCGGGGAAGGGGTGAAGTCGTCCATGTGCAGGAACACATGGCGACGATCCGCTCCCTTGAAAAGCAAAAGGAGCGTCCGGTCAAACGCATCGTTCACCAGGGGATGAGCGGTGGCTCTCTTTCAATTTATCTATCAATGCGACCCGGCAAGACCATTGAGGAAGAATTGGAACCTGAGACGATTCTTCCCTTCGACCATGTGTGCCTGGGCGACCAGGCCAAGCCAATCTGAGGCATCATGCAAGCGATCAACGCGATACGGATGGGCGGCTTCGACGTGCTGCCGCTGGTGGAAGGCGGCAAGGGCGTCGCCATTTCCAACGGCACGACCGCGGGCCATTGGGCTCTGGGCGGCGGCGTCGGCACGCTCAGCGCCGTCAACGCCGACAGTTACGACGCGGATGGCAATCCCATCCCGCAGCTGTACCACGCCAAAACGCGGCGGGAGCGGCATGAGGAACTGATCGCCTACGCCGTGAAGGGCGCGCTGGCGCAGGCCCGCCGCGCGTTCGACATCACCGGAGGCAAGGGCCGCATCCACGCCAACATCCTGTGGGAGATGGGCGGCGCCGAGCGCGTCATCACCGAGGTGCTGGAACAAGCCAAGGGCCTGATCCACGGCATCACCTGTGGTGCCGGGATGCCGTACCGGCTGTCCGACATCGCCGCCCGGTTCAACGTGCATTATTATCCCATCATCTCCTCGGCGCGGGCGTTCAGCGCGTTGTGGAAGCGGGCCTATCACAAGACATCCTCCCTTCTGGGCGGTGTGGTTTACGAAGACCCCTGGCTGGCGGGCGGCCATAATGGCCTCTCCAACAGCGAGAACCCGCAAAAGCCGGAAGACCCGTATCCCCGCGTCGTGGCGCTGCGCAAGACGATGCGCGAGTTCAACCTGCACGACACGCCGATCATCATGGCGGGCGGCGTCTGGTGGCTGGAGGAATGGGCGCACTGGTTCGACAACAAGGAAATCGGCCCGGTCGCCTTCCAGTTTGGCACCCGCCCCTTGCTTACCAAGGAAAGCCCGATCAGCGATCTGTGGAAGCAACGGCTGCTGACGCTGAAGGAAGGCGACATCTATCTCAACCGTTTCAGCCCCACCGGCTTTTACTCCAGCGCGGTCGATAATGCCTTCCTGCACGAGTTGCGCGGACGCAGTGAGCGTCAGGCCGCCTACACCGCCGAGACGGTGGGCGAGCACACCGCCGCCTATGGCGTTGGACCCCGCAAGCGGATTGTCTACCTGACGCCGCCCGACCTGGACCATGTGCGCGCCTGGGAAGCGCAGGGCTTCACCGAGGCGCTGCGCACCCCGGACTCCACGCTGGCGTTCGTCACGCCGGACAAAGCGCGCGAGATCCTCGCCGATCAGACCGCCTGCATGGGCTGCCTCAGCACATGCCGCTTCTCCAACTGGTCGCAGCAGGAGCCGGATTTCTCCACCAGCAAGCGCGCCGATCCGCGCAGTTTCTGCATCCAGAAGACGTTGCAGGACATCGCCCATGCCCCTGACGATCCGGCGGCGCTGGAGAACAACCTGATGTTCAGCGGCCACAACGCCTACCGCTTCGCGAAGGATCCGTTCTACTCCAACGGTTTCATCCCGACCGTGAAACAACTGGTCGAGCGCATCCTGACCGGCCGATGAAACTCCTGCTGATCAACCCCAACGTCACCGCGGCGATGACGGAGGCGATGGCGGCGGAGGCACGGCGCTTCGCCTCTCCTGGCACGGAGATCACCGCCGTCACGGCTTCGTTTGGCACGCAATACATCGAGAACCGCGCCGAGGCGGCGATCGGCGCTCATGCCGTCCTCGACGCGCTGGCCCATCACATGGCGGGCCACGATGCGGCGATCGTCTCCGCGTTCGGCGATCCCGGCCTCGCCGCCGCGCGCGAGTTCGCCGACATTCCCGTCTTCGGCATCGCCGAGTCCGCGCTGCTCACCGCCTGGACCCTGGGCCGCCGCTTTTCCATC
>JAYVCG010000629.1:0-3353 GCA_043750075.1 Acetobacteraceae bacterium
GAGGCCTTTATCAACACCGGATAACCGATCCGTTCCGCCGCCGCCCCCAATGTCGAGACATCCTGGGCCGCGCCGTGATAGCCCGGCACCAGCGGCACCCCGGCTTTTTCCATCAACGTCTTGGCGGCGGCTTTCGAGCCCATGGCGCGGATCGAAGCCGCCGGAGGACCAATGAACACGATCCCGGCGGCGGCGCAGGCTTCGGCGAAACCGGCGTTTTCCGACAGGAACCCATAGCCGGGATGAATCGCCTCCGCCCCCGATTTCCGCGCCACGTCAATGATCCGCTCGCCAACGAGATAACTCTCGCGAGCGGGCGCCGGACCGATCGGCCAGGCTTCATCCGCCAGCGCCACATGACGGGCGCGCGCGTCCGCGTCCGAGTAAACCGCCACGGCCGCGATTCCCATGCGCCGCGTGGTGGCGATGACCCGGCAGGCGATCTCGCCCCGGTTGGCGATCAGGATTTTTCTGAACATGGTGCCTCTCACATCCGGAACAGGCCGAACCGGGTCGGTTCGATCGGGGCGTTGAGGCTCGCGGACAGGCTCAGGCCCAGTACACGCCGTGTGTCCGCCGGGTCGATGATCCCGTCATCCCACAGCCGCGCGGTGGCGTGATGAGGATGGCCCTGCGTCTCATATTGTTCGCGGATCGGGGTTTTGAAACTGTCCTCGTCCGCCTGGGACCAGCTCTGACCACGGCTTTCCATGTTGTCGCGGCGGATCGTGGCCATCACGCTGGCGGCCTGTTCGCCGCCCATGACGCTGATCCGCGCGTTGGGCCACATCCACAGGAAGCGCGGGCCATAGGCGCGGCCGCACATGCCGTAATTCCCCGCGCCGAATGAGCCGCCGATGATGACGGTGAATTTAGGCACCGCCGCGGTGGCGACGGCGGTGACCATCTTGGCGCCGTCCTTGGCGATGCCGCCGGTCTCGTATTTGCGGCCCACCATGAAGCCGGTGATGTTTTGCAAAAACACCAGCGGAATGCCGCGTTGCGCGCAGAGTTCGATGAAATGGGCGCCTTTTTGCGCGCTCTCGCTGAACAGGATGCCGTTGTTGGCGACGATCCCCACCGGAATGCCCCAGATGTGCGCGAAGCCGGTGACGAGAGTGGCGCCATACAGCCGCTTGAACTCATCGAACGCGCTGTCATCGACGACGCGGGCGATGATTTCCCGGACCTCGAACGGTTTGCGCCGGTCAGCCTCGACGATGCCGTACAGCTCGCGCGGATCGTGGCGCGGCGGCAACGGTTTCCGGCGCGGCGGGGACGCGGGTTTCACCGTGTTCAGATGAGAAACGATCTCGCGCGCGATGCCAAGCGCGTGAGTGTCGTTCTCCGCCATGTGATCGGCGACGCCCGAGACACGGCAATGCACGTCGGCCCCGCCCAGTTCCTCAGCGGAAACGATTTCGCCGGTGGCGGCCTTCACCAAAGGCGGGCCAGCGAGGAAGATCGTGCCCTGGCCGCGCACGATCACCGCCTCATCCGACATGGCCGGGACATAGGCCCCGCCCGCCGTGCAGGAGCCCATCACGACAGCGATCTGCGCGATCCCGGCGGCGGACATGTGGGCCTGGTTATAGAAGATGCGGCCGAAATGATCGCGATCTGGAAACACCTCGTCCTGGTTGGGCAGGTTGGCCCCGCCCGAATCCACCAGATACACACACGGCAATCTGTTCTGCATGGCGATTTCCTGCGCGCGCAGATGTTTCTTCACCGTGATGGGGTAATAGGTGCCGCCCTTCACCGTGGCGTCGTTGGCCACGATCATGCACTCCCGCCCCGAGACGCGGCCGATGCCGGTGATGATCCCAGCCGAGGGCACCTCCCCGCCGTACATTCCGTGCGCGGCGAGCTGGCCGATTTCCAGGAACGGCGAGCCAGGGTCGAGCAGCGCCTCGATCCGGTCGCGGGGCAGCAATTTACCGCGCGAGACATGGCGGTCGCGCGATGCCTTGCCGCCGCCCTGACGGACGCTGGCGGCGAGGGCGCGCAAATCCGCGACCAGGGTTTCCATCGCCGCGGCATTGGCCTGGAACCCGGCCGCGCGCCGGTCGATGATCGTTTCGAGAACAGGCATGTTTTTTCTCCGGCGCGTTTTTCTGGCACGTTTTCCCTGGCACGTTTTCCCTGGCGCGTCAGGCGGTCTCGGCGAACAGTTCGCGGCCGATCAGCATGCGCCTGATTTCGCTCGTGCCCGCGCCGATTTCATAGAGTTTGGCGTCGCGCAGCAGGCGGCCCGTGGGATAATCGTTGATGTAGCCGTTGCCGCCCAGGGTCTGGATGGCTTCGAGGGCCATCCAGGTGGCTTTCTCGGCGGCGTAGAGGATGGCGCCCGCCGCGTCCTTGCGCGTGGTCCGGCCGCGGTCGCAGGCCTTGGCGACGGTGTAGACATAGGACCGGGCGGCGTTCATCGTTGTGTACATGTCGGCGAGTTTGCCCTGCATCAACTGGAATTCGCCGATCGCCTGGCCGAATTGTTTGCGTTCGTGGACATAGGGCAGCACCGCGTCCATGCAGGCGCGCATGATGCCAAGCGGACCGGCGGCGAGCACGGCGCGTTCGTAATCGAGCCCGCTCATGAGCACGTTCACGCCGCGGCCCACGGTGCTGAGCACGTTTTCCTCGGGCACCTCGCAGTCCTGGAACACCAGTTCGCAGGTATTCGAGCCGCGCATCCCCAGCTTGTCGAGTTTTGGCGATGGGGAGAAGCCCTTGAAGCCCTTCTCCACCAGGAAGGCGGTGATGCCGCGCGATCCGGCCGCGGGATCGGTCCTGGCGTAGATCACCAGCACGTCCGCGTTGGGGCCGTTGGTGATCCACATCTTGGTGCCGTTCAGCACGTACCGGTCGCCGTGCTTCTCGGCGCGCAGGCGCATCGAGACCACATCCGAACCGGCGTTGGGTTCCGACATCGCCAGCGCGCCGACATGCTGGCCCGAGATCAGGCGCGGCAGGTACTGGCGTTTCTGCGCCT
The DNA here is from genome assembly GCA_043750075.1 of Acetobacteraceae bacterium. Classification (GTDB taxonomy): domain Bacteria; phylum Pseudomonadota; class Alphaproteobacteria; order Acetobacterales; family Acetobacteraceae; genus Rhodopila. The sequence goes on from JAYVCG010000629.1 coordinate 2,993, forward strand.
CGGTGCCGTTACGGAAAATCTGGTTCACGCAGAGATTGGAGTGCGCGCCATAGGAAAGGCCAACGGACGCGGAGGCGCGGCTGACTTCCTCCATCGCCACCACATGTTCCAGATAGCCCATGCCCGCGCCGCCGTATTCCTGTCCCGCCGTCACCCCCAGCAGGCCAAGCGCACCCAGTTTGGGCCAGAGGTCGGCGGGAAAATCGTTGTCGCGGTCGATGGCGGCGGCGCGCGGGGCGATCTCGGCGGCGGCGAAAGCTTCCACCTGGTCGCGCAGCAGGTCGGCGGTTTCCCCGAGATCGAAGTCCAGGCCGCTCATTTGGTTGCTCATGCGCTCGCCGCTCCCGTTCCGAGACGCCGC
>JAYVCG010000630.1:0-3499 GCA_043750075.1 Acetobacteraceae bacterium
CTCACAACCGCGCCCGCGCCGTGTCCTGCCAGCGCAGCAAGGGCACGCTGAGCGCCACCAGCGCGCTGTCCGCCGCCTTACCCAACAGGGCGAAAATGATCATCGCCACCAGGATCGTATCGGCGCGGCCCATTTGCTGCCCGTCCAGCAGCAGATAGCCCAATCCCTCCGACGCGCCCATCAGTTCGGCGGCGACGAGGAACATGAAGCCCAGGCCGAGGCCGGAGCGGAGGGAGGCGATCCAGATGGGGAGCACGGCGGGCCAGGTGATGCGCAGCGCGATGCCCGTGGAGGAAAGGCCGAACACGCGGCCGACCTCGATCAGCTTGCGGTCCACGCTCTGGATCGCGGTCAGCACGCCGAGATAGACGGGGAAGAACACTCCCATGGCGATCAGCGCGATTTTCGAGGTCTCGAAAATCCCCAGCCACAGGATGAACAGCGGCACCCAGGCGAGCGAGGGGATCGCCCGCAGTCCCTGGATCGAGGGATCGAGCAGCCGCCGCGCCAGTCCGCTGGCGCCGGTCAGCATCCCGAACACGGTGCCCGCCGCGGCGCCGATGCCGAACCCCACCAGCACGCGGGTCATGGTGGCGATGATGTGCGTCTGCAATTCCCCCGACCGCAGCAGGGCGAGGGTGCTCAGGAACAGCCGCGAGGGCGGCGGCATCAACCGGCCGGAGGCGAGGCCCGCCTGGACCACCGCCTCCCACCCCAAAGCGAGCGCCACGGGGAGGATCAGGCCGGCGGCGCGGGTGAGGGAAACCCTTGGCGTCATGCCTCGATGGCGCGGATGTAAGACGAGTCGATCATGCCGTTGGTGATGGCGGTCATGTCGAGCGCCTTGTCCAGCACCCCCGCCTCCTGCAACGCCTTGCCCGCCGCGATGATCGACCGCGCCTGAGCCTCGCCGATCATGCCGCTGCGCATGTCAGTGCGTTCCAACTGGCGGGCGATGACGGCATCGGAGAGTTTGGTGGCGGCGGTCATCATCGCGGTCAGTTCCGGCGTGTGGGCCAGCGCCCATTTGCGGGCTTCTTCGTAGACGGTCAGCACCTTGCGGACGATATCCTTGTTCTCGGCGGCGAACGTCTCGCGCACGTTGAGGATGCCCCAGGTGTTGGCCTCGGGGTCGCGGTGGAACAGGCGGGCGCCGGAATCGATCTCGGCGGCGGCCATCATCGGGTCGAGCCCGGCCCATGCCACCACGTCGCCGCGTTCCAGGGCGGTGCGGCCGTCCTGATGTTGCAGCAGCACGAGTTTGACGTCTTTCTCCGTGAGGCCCGCCCCGGCCAGGGCGCGGACCAGGAAGATGTGCGGATCGGTGCCGCGGGTGACGGCGACGCGCTGGCCCTTCAGGTCGGCGACGGTCTTGATGGCGCTGTCCTTGCCCGTCACCAGCGCGGTCCATTCCGGCCGGGAATAGACGTAGATGGAGCGCAGCGGGTTGCCGTTGACCTTGGCCACCAGCGCCGCCGCGCCCGCGGTGGAGCCGAAATCCAGCGAGCCCGCGTTGAGGAATTCCAGCGCCTTGTTCGACCCGGCGGACATGACCCAGCGAATGGTGATCTTGTCGGCGGCGAAGGCGTCCTCCAGCATGTGCCGGTCCTTCAGCACCAGGCTGACCGGGTTGTAGGTAGCCCAGTCGATGCGGATTTCGGAGGGAGCGGCGCGCGCGGCGGACCCGGCGGCGAGGGTGGCGAGCGTGGCGGCGCCGAACGCGCGGCGGGTCATCGGGCGGGTCATGGGAACGGGTCTCCGGTTCATCGTGGAGGGTGGCGAAAGAGGAATTTCCCCCGTGTGACAAGGGGCGGGTGGAAAAGAGATTAATTTCTCCTATGTCGGGATTAAAAGTTCGAAAACAGCCGTTTTTTGGCTTCGGCGCGGCATAAAAATTTCCTTCTTCGCACGCGCGTGACGCGGCTTCGGGACAGGCCGGGAGGGGGAAGGCTCATCCCGGCGGCAATGCCGTGTACCGCGACGGGCTCATGACCGCCGTGTTCGTGCGTGGGTCAACAAAGGCTTTTTCCTGGGAGTTCTCAGAGACCCGGAGTTCTTCGGGCACCGGGCGCGTGCTTTCCTGGAGACAACGCGCCGCGCCGTCCGCTGGCGGGGACGGGGTTTCGCGCCGGGCCTGTTTCGCGTTTCCGTGGGAAATCCCCTTTCCGCCCCACGGAAGAAGCGGACAGCGCACGCGCCTCAGGCAAAAGCGAAACCGGCGCGAGACCCGTGCGTCCCACGGATGATGGGCTTCGCCGTCTCCAGGAAAGCACGCGCCCGGTGCCCGATGAACTCCGGGTCTCTGAGCCTCTGAGAACTCCCAGGATAAATCTTCCTGGATCCCTCAACCTCCCCCGCGCGCGAGCCTCGAAAAATTCCTCCCCCCGCCGCCGTTCGGACGTAATGTGCGGTGCATGTCGCACCACGCAATGGCTCCGGCGGAGCCCGAAGGAACATCATGGACTGGACAGGGCAACGGGTGCTGGTGACGGGCGGGGCCGGGTTTCTGGGGTCCAATCTCTCCCTGGCGCTGGCGGCGCGCGGGGCGAAGGTAACGGCGCTGGACGGATTTTTGTTCGGCGGCGGGGCCAATCCGCGCAATCTCGAAGACTCCGGCGTCGAACTGGTGCGCGGCGACATTCGCGAGATCGATTTGCGGCCCTTGTGCGAGGGTGCCTCCGCCATCTTCAACCTCGCGGCGCAGACCAGTCACATGGGCGGGCAGAATGACCCGCTGGCCGACATCGCGGTCAACGCCGTGGCGCAGGTGCGCCTCATCCAGGCGGCGCGGGAAGCGGCGCCGGAAGCCGTGGTCGTGCATGCCTCGACGCGCCAGTTCTACGGGCGGGTGACGAAGCTGCCGGTGGACGAGACCCAGCCGGTGGCGCCGCCCGACGCCAATGGCGTGTCGAAATTCGCGGGCGAGCAGTACTGGATGCTCGAACACCGTGTGCGCGGGCGGCCGGTGGTGTCGTTGCGGTTGACCAATTGTTATGGGCCAAGACTGCGGATTCGCGACGCGCGGCAGACGTTTCTGGGCATCTGGATACGCTCGGTGCTGGAGAACAAACCGTTCGAGGTCTGGGGCGGCGATCAGTTGCGCGATCTTACTTATGTCGATGACGTGACGGAAGCGTTCCTCCGCGCCGCGGTCACGAAGGCGTGCCATGGCCAGATCTACAACATCGGCGGATCGCCGCCCGCCTCGCTGCGGGAACTGGCGGATCTGGTGGTGCGGCTGGCCGGGCCGCCCGCGCATTACACGATCCGGGCTTTTCCCGCCGACCGGGCACAAATCGATATCGGCAGTTACCATGCCGATGACTCCGCGTTCCGCGCCGCCAGCGGGTGGGCGCCCCAGGTGACGCTGGAAGAAGGCGTGCGGCGGACGATCGCATGGTATCGCGCGCGGCTGACTGATTATTTGTGAGGGTTTTTCCATGTCCGCCACCATCATCGTTCCGCAGGCCAATCCCGGCGCCGGGTATCGCGCGCTGAA
>JAYVCG010000631.1:0-4298 GCA_043750075.1 Acetobacteraceae bacterium
TGCGCATGATCAGACCGCCTCCAGCGTCAGTTGGCGGAACACATCGTCCATCTGGCCGGAGGGGTGCATCGCCCGCAGCGCCTCGGGCGTCGCGTCGGCGACGATGCGCCCGGAGGCGATGACAATGGCGCGGGTGCAGACGGCATCGACCTCCTCCAGGATATGAGTGGAGATGATGATGGCCTTCTCCGGTCCCATTTGCTGGATCAGCGCGCGGACCTCGTGCTTCTGGTTGGGATCGAGGCCGTCGGTCGGCTCGTCCAGCACCAGGATGGGCGGATCGTGCAGCAGCGCCTGCGCCAGACCCACGCGGCGTTTGAACCCTTTCGACAGGGTTTCGACCGGTTGCAGCCGGACGCTTTCCAGCCGCGTCAGGCCAAGCGCGTGGCGCACCCGCTCGTCGAGTTCGCGCCCGCCATAGCCACGCACGCGGGCGCAAAAGCGCAGGAAGCCGGTGACGGACATCTCGCCATAGGTGGGGGCGCCTTCCGGCAGGAAGCCCAGTACGCGCCGCGCCGCCACGCCGTCGGTTTGCACGTCGTGGCCCATCAGGCGGGCGGTGCCAGCGGTGGGGATCATGAAGCCCGCCAGCATCCGCATCGTGGTGGATTTGCCCGCGCCGTTGGGGCCGAGGAAGCCCAGTACCTCGCCCTTGGCGACGGTGAAGGACACGGCATCGACCGCCGTGAAGGCGCCGAAGCGTTTGGTCAGTCCCTCGATCTCGATCAGAACCGACACGTCGCGTTCCCCCGTTTCGTGCTCATGGGCCGCGGAGATAGCGGATTCCAGGCACGATGCAAGGGCTGGGATGGCGGTGTCCGGTGCGCCGGAGGGTTCCTGGTGTCCCCGTTACCCTGTCCATGACCCTGATTCGCCGCGCGCGCGGCGAAAGCAATTGTAACCGCGGATGAACGCGGATGAACGCGGATAAGCATGACGGACATTGCCCCGGCTGGTCATGGCCACACGGCGCATCCGCGTTTATCCGCGGTTAAAACTCTTGCCTTGGTTCGCCCCATTCCCTGGGCGGTCCAGGCCGGTCTTGCCGCGTGGCCCAGCCCGCCGCACACTCGCCGCGTCCAAACAGAAGGGGAGACACTCCATGCTTTACGAACTCCGCATCTATGAATGCGTACCGGGCAAACTGCCTGACCTGAACAAACGCTTCGACACCATCACCCTGAAACTCTGGGACAAGCACGGCATCAAGCAGGCCGGATTCTGGACCACCGTGATCGGGGAATCGAACCAGACCCTTTACTACATGCTCGCCTGGGACTCCCTGGCCGACCGCGAGAAAAAGTGGAACGCCTTCGGCGCCGACCCGGACTGGCTGGCCGCCCGCGCGAAAACCGAGGAAGCCGGACCCATCGTCGCCAACGTGAAGAACTTCATCCTCGGCCCGACCCCATACTCATCGGTGAAATGACCCCACCCCGGCTCCGGTCCCCCTTGGGCCGGAGCCGGAACACGCACGGGAAACCATCCATGGCGCGGCTGATCCTGACCGGCGATGTCAACCTGATGAACGTGACCGATCCGGCGGTGCCGTTCCGTCATGTCAGCGCCGAACTCCAGGCCGACGACATGGTGTTCTCCAACCTGGAATGCTGCCTGTACATACCATCCGCCGCGCACTCATTCCACTAATGAAGGCTTCCACGCCGCCGCCCATGCCCCGGCGATCGTCGCGCGTAACGGCATCCGTTACGGTTTCCCGCGACGCAGCGCCGTCTACTGGCCCACCAGCCACGAGGCCGGCCCCCGCGATCCCGGCATCGCTGTCCCGCGCGCCACGCGTTTTTTTTGTTTCGTCCGCCACAACGCCGCGAACGAAACAATCCTGTGTCCGGTGTCACGAGAACAGGCGGAACTCGCCGGCATCGTTAACCGGAGCGCCGCCCTTGGCACGCGCCCGGAGGCGGAGGGGGACGAGGTGAGGGTCATCCTGGACATGTGATCGTGCCTCGCCATCGCGGTGCGTGCGGTGGAAAGACCGCTGTTTTAACACAGATTTTCAAGGCGATATCACCGATTACACAGAGCGTGGAGGCTCCGTCCGTGTCTCGCGGCCTTAACGCATACGCGCGGCGCGGGTCAGGGCGCTTCGCGCGGCGTGCGAGGCTCTGTGTAATCCGTGGCATCGCCCTGAAAATCTGTGTTAAAAAAGCAGCCTTTCCACCCCACGGACCCGGATGGCCGGACTCAGTTCCCGTCCTTGCCGTGCATGTTCTCCCAGAACAATTCCCGCCACGACTCCGGCTGGGTTTTCAGCGTGCCGATTTTGAACATGAAATCCGCGTGCTCCTTGATCCCGCGCGGCGTCGAGGAATAGAAAATCTGCTTCGGATCGCGGATGATCTTCTCGACCCAGGCGACATCCCGCTTCTGCGGCTCATGCACCATGTAAATCGCCGCCGCGCCGCGCGGGTCGGCGGCGATGAACGCGAAGGCTTCCTCGAACGCGGCGGCGATGGCGCCATACAGTTTCGGATTCGAATCATGGAACCGCGCGGTGGTGTACATGACCGCCCCGGTGGAGCCCGGCGTCACGTAATCGTCGGATGTCATCACCACATGCGTCTTGCCGGATTCCTGGAGGATCACGCTGAACGGCACGATGGCGAACTGGTTCTTCACCTCGTTCTGGCCGCTCAGCAACGCCGCCATGCCATCCGGATTGGACATCGAAACGGTGAACGGGTCCATGCGGAAACGCTGATCCCAGCCGAATTCCTTGGCGGCGGCCATTTGCAGCGTGACGGCCTGATCGGTGACCTTGATGGCGCTCATGGCGATGCGGTCGCCCTCGCGGAAATCGCGCAACGATTTGATGCGCGGATCGACCGACAGCAGAACGATCGTCGAGCCCGACAAGGGCGTGATGGCGCGGACCTTTTGCACGCCCTTGGTCTTGTCCCACATGATGAAGGCCGGGCCCCAGCCGCCCATGCCGATATCCGCGTCGCCCGCCAGGATCAGGTCGCTGGTCATCGGTCCAGACGCCATGTGCCGCAACGTGACCTTGATCCCCTCCAGACCGGCGGCCTTGGCGTGTTTCTGGATCAGTTGCCGTTCCACGGCGATGTAGACGGGCAAATACGACAGCCCGTACGGCATCGCGAACCGCACCGTGTCCGTCTCGGCGCGCACCGGCACCGGGCTGAGCGCCATCAGGCCAGCGGCCAGCAGCGCGTGAACGGGTCTGAACCATCGCATCCTGAAGTCTCCCTTTGTTCTCATCTTTGTTCTCACGGGGCGCCCGTTCGCCATGCCACCCTTTGTCTGAGGCCCATTTTGTGAGAACATCGCGCCGGAATGCAACGCCCGGCGCCGGAACCGGGACAGACAGGACAGGGAGCCAGACAATGGACGCACTCGATCTTCTGCTGACACGCGATTCGGCGACGAAACTGAGCGAGCCCGCTCCGAGCGAGGCGGAACTCGACACCATGTTTCAAAGCGCGGTGCGGGCGCCAGACCATGGGCGGCTGCGGCCCTGGCGTTTCGTGGTGATCGACAGCGGCAAACGCGCCCGGTTCGGCGAGCTGATGGCCGACGCGCTGCGCCGCAAGGACCCCGCCGCCAGCGCCGAGGCCCTGGAGCGCGAGCGCGCCAAGCCACTGCGCGCGCCAATGATCGTCGTCGCCGCCGCGCATGTGCAAAAAGGCCACCGCATCCCGGAGATGGAACAAATCGCCGCCGCCGCCGCCGCCGCGCAGAACATCATGCTCGCGGCGCACGCCATGGGCTATGGCGCGATGTGGAAAACCGGTGAGCCCGCCTACGATTCCGGCGTGAAGACCGCACTGGGCCTGGACGCCGGTGATGACATCATGGGATTTTTGTACGTCGGCACGCGCAGCGGCGGCGCCTCCCCCGCGCCACGCCCGGCGGCGCGCGATCAGGTCACGGTCTGGGCGGGGTGAGCCTCACGCCGCGTCGTGGAAGATCAGGCCAAGGGTCTGACGATCGCCAGAACGGACGCGGCTGACACCGTGGCGGACAGTGAGGCGATGGAAGCCTTTCCTGCCCGCCGCGGGACGGTGATGCACGGGGAAGATCGCGGCCTCGCCCTGCTGTAAAGGCACGATTTCCGCGCGGGACTGCGCGCGCGGACGTTGCTCGACCAAAATGAGTTCCCCGCCGGTGAAATCGCGCGATGGATCGCTGAGCAGGATCACCACCTGTAACGGAAACAGGTGCTCGCCATAAACATCCTGATGCAGGCAGTTGAAATCGCCCGGACCGTACCGCAACAATAACGGCGTTGGCCGGGTCTGACCGGCGGCGTGGCA
>JAYVCG010000632.1:0-8848 GCA_043750075.1 Acetobacteraceae bacterium
GACCGCAACGCCGCCGCCAGCGTCCCATCGTCCAGCGTGTCCAGCGCGCCCCCCATCGGCACGCCCTGCGCCACTTTCGTCACCACCACATCGAAAGGCCGCAACCGGTCGGTCAGCCAGTGCGTCGTCGTGGCGCCCTCCACCGTCGCGCCCAACGCGAGAATGACCTCGCTGACGGACCCATCGGCGAGTCGCGTCAGCAACGTGGACACGTTCAGATCCTCCGGCCGCACGCCGCCCAACGCGGACAACGTGCCGCCCAGTACATGGTACAACCCATGATGCACCCCCGCGCGCTCCAGCGCCCAGAGATCGCCCACGCCTTCCACCACGCAGATCACCCCGCGATCCCGGTCTTGATTGGCACAGATCGAACACGGGTCACGGCTGTCGAGATTGCCGCAATCCGCGCATGGCTTCACCACCCGCGCCGCCTGCGCCAGGGCGGCGGCGAGCGGCAGCATCCGCGTTTCGGGCTGCGACAACATCCGCAACGCGGCGCGGCGGGCACTGCGCGGCCCCATGCCGGGCAGTTTCGCCAGCAGTGAGATCAGGTATTCAATCTCCGGACCACCCATGGCCGGGCGATCAGAACGGCAGTTTCATGCCGGGCGGCAATTGCAGCCCGCCAGTGACTTTCTGCATTTCCGCCGCTGAGGCCGCCTCCACCTTTTCCTTCGCGGCGCGATGCGCGGCGGTGATCAGATCCTGCAACATCTCGGTATCGGCGGGATCGACCACTTTCGGATCGATCGCGATGCCGCGCATCTCGCCCTTGCCATTCAACGTGACGCGCACGAGGCCCGCGCCCGCCTCCCCCGTCATTTCCAGACGCGCGAGCGATTCCTGCATCTCCGCCATTTTCGTCTGCATCTGCTGTGCCTGTTTCATCAGGCCGGCGAGGTTCTTCATGGGTCGGACTCCCAGGGGTTTTCATCAAAGAATTCAGCATCGGGGGGCGCGAAATCAGGCATGTCGGGCTCACCCAGGGATACGGGGGGGGGCAGGCCGTAATCGTCCATGGTGCTGTCCTGGACGGAATTGATCCGCGCGCCGGGGAAGGCATCCAGGATCGCGCGGACCAGCGGGTGATCGGCGGCTTCTCCCCGCCGCGCCAGGTCCGCCGCGTTGCCTTGTTCGGCCAGTGTCGCCTCACCGGCGGCGGTCGAGAGCGCGATGGTCCAGCGCGTGCCAGTGGCTTCCAGCAGCAACGCCGCCAGTTTCGGGGCGAGGTCTCTGGGCGCGTCAGGCTCGGTTCGCAGTTCAATCACCGGCGGCGCGAAACGCACCAGATGCGCGGAGTGCAGCAGATGCGCGTGCAGCATCGCCTCGCGCCGTTCCTTCACCAGCATGGCGACATCGCGGAAACTCGCCAGCCGGGGGGCCATCTGGGGGGCCATCTGGGGGGAAGGCGTGGCCTCCATGGCCGGTGCGCCATTGGCGACGGCGCGGGTCATGCCGCCATCCGGCGTTGGCGCCGCCACGGCCATGGCATGGCTTCCTCCACCCTGAGCCGGTCCGGCGCCACCACCACCCGGTCCAACCGAAACCGGCCCCATTGAAGCCGACAGGGACGCGCCACCACCACCCAACCCGGCCGGAGCCTGTGCCGCCGTGGCAACGCCACCACTCAACCGCCGCACGAGATCGCCCGGCGAGGGCAAATCGGAGACATGGCACAGCCGGATCAACACCATCTCGGCGGCGGCACGGCGATCGGGCGCGGTTTCCACTTCGCCGACGCCTTTCAGCAGCATCTGCCAGGCGCGCGCCAGGGCGGGCACGCTCAGCCGGTTGGCGAGGGAGGCGCCACGGGTCCGCTCATTCTCCGGCAGTTCGGCGCTGTCCCGCAAACCGGGAATGGATTTCAACCGGGTCACGACATGCAGCAGTTCCAGCAAATCCTGGAGGATCGTGCCCAGATCGGCGCCACGCTCATACGCCTGATCGGTGATCGCCAGGGCGGCAGCGGTCTTGCCGCCCATCACCGCCTCCAGCAGGTCGAACACCGCGTCGCGGTCCGCCTGCCCCAGCATCTCCGCCACCTGCCCAGAGCTGATCACCCCCTCCGCCTGGGCGATGGCCTGATCGAGCATGGACAGACCATCCCGCACCGAGCCATCCGCCGCGCGCGCGATCAGATCGAGGGCAGCGGGCTCGATCTCCACCCCCTCCTTCCCGGCGATCCTGGCGAAATGGGCGTGCAATTCCGTGACCCGCACGCGGCGGAGATCGAAACGCTGGCAGCGCGACAGGACCGTGATGGGCACCTTGCGCGTCTCGGTCGTGGCGAAGACGAATTTCACATGCGGCGGCGGTTCCTCCAGCGTCTTCAACAGCGCGTTGAAAGCGTTGCGCGACAGCATGTGGACCTCGTCGATGACGAAGACCTTGGTGCGCGCCTGCATAGGACGGAAACGGGTCGCCTCGATGATCTCCCGCACATCATCGACGCCGGTGCGGGAGGCAGCGTCCATCTCCACCACGTCTGGATGCCGGTCGGCCAGGATGCCGGCGCAATTGGCGCACACCCCGCACGGATCGGCGACCGGCCCGCCCGTCCCATCCAGCCCGGTGCAGTTCAACGCGCGGGCGATGATGCGGGCGGTGGTGGTTTTGCCGACCCCGCGCACCCCGGTCAGCATGAAGGCATGCGCGACCCGTCCGGTGGCGAAGGCGTTGCGCAGGATGCGCACCATCGACTCCTGCCCGATCAGATCGTCGAACGTCGTGGGACGGTATTTGCGCGCCAGCACCCGATAGGGCGCCGCATGCACCGGCGCGGCCGGCACGCCGTCCAAAACCATGCCAGACCCAGGTGAACTCCCCTTGGGCGAATCCCCAGGAAGCGCCTCACCAAAAAGCCCAGGGCCATCCGGTGGAGGGGGGAGCACCTGATCCGGCGCGTCGTCCTGAAACAGGCCGGCCATGCGTGAACGGATCTCCGGCGAAGTGAGCGGTGGGAGGGAGTGAGAGGCCGGGCAACGACCCGAACGGAACTCGCCGCGGCTGCTTCCTTCCGGATCTGACCAGGGTAGACAAGGCGCCCGTCCGCCGCCGACCTCTCACGGGTTATCTAGTGGGTTGGACGGATGGCGGCAAGGCGGCTCGCCATGCGGTGGAAAACCACGCCGGAAAGGCGCTACCGTGATGAGGCCGGACAGGGATATGTCAGGGAGGGAGCATGGCCAGACAGGCCATGCCCGCCAGGAATGGCACCAACCAAGGACATGCCATGTCCCTTCCCGCCCCGCCGCATGAACTCCGATGAAGGACCGATCCAGCTCGACCCGCCAGGCATCACGCTCACCGATCCGTCTTCACCAGCGGTCTGAGCCGGATCAAAAACCGAACTCCTTCGCCATCCGCGTGAGGCCGGTCAGTGTCTCCCGCCTTGTGGCGGCGAGGCGAAGCTGGAAAGACCGCAGATCGCGCGGGGACAGCACGTAATGCCCGCCCTCCTTGCGCGAGGGCAATTCGCCGCGGGTGATCAGACGCATCACCGAGGGGCGCGCCATGCGCAGCCGTCCGGCGGCCTCGGAAGGGCTGAGATCAGCATCATCCTCGGCGGCGGCTTCCAGAAGCCCCGCCATCACGGTCAGCAGCGCGCTCACGGACTCAGGGTTCAGACCAGACGGCAGCCCACCCCCGGTCAGCAGAACGCGCAAAATGTCCACGGCGGGACGCGCCTGGTCCAGCGTCGCGGAGGAAACAGTATCTGGCAGCTCAACATACATGCGCGCCGCCTCTGGCCCCGTCATGGAGCGGAATGGGTCTGGTGCGAGGAAACCTGGGGCGAGCGATGGGGATCGAACCCACGACATCCAGTACCACAAACTGGCGCTCTAACCAACTGAGCTACGCCCGCCATCCAGAGCGCGCGGTTTAATCCGGCCGGGCCATCGCCGTCAACGCTGGTGAGCGAAATGACGCTTCAGGCGGGTGATGGCTTCCTCCAGAACCTCCGGCCGCTTGCAGAAGGCGAAGCGGGCGTAATGCCGTGGCGCGTCCGGCTCATCGTAGAAAGCCGAGACCGGAATCGCCGTCACACCGGCCTGTTCGGTGATGTGGCGGCAGAACGCCACATCATTCCCATTGAAGCCGAGGGGCGAGAAATCCGTGGTGATGAAATAGGTGCCATGCGTGGGAAGCACGTCGAACCCCACCTCAGTCAGGCCCGCCAGCAACTGGTCCCGCCGCGCCTGAAGGCTGGTGGCCAGCGAGGCGAAATAGGCATCGTCCTTGGCCAGCCCCACGGCGACCGCGCGTTGCAGGTTGGGGGGCGTGGTGAAGGTCAGGTTCTGATGCGCCTTGGCCACCAGCGGCGTCAGGCTGGCGGCGGCGGTGATGTAGCCGACCTTCCAGCCGGTGAGGGAAAAGGTCTTGCCCGCGCTGCCGATCCGCATCGTGCGCTCGCGCATCCCCGGCAGGGTCATCAGCGGGATATGGCGATGGCCATCGAAGATCAGATGCTCATATACCTCGTCGCAGATCGCGTAGGTGTCATGGCGCAGCACCAGCCCGGCCACGAAAGCGAGTTCCTCCGCCGTGAACACCTTGCCGCAGGGGTTCATCGGCGAGTTCATCAGGATCGCCTTGGTTTTCGGCCCGAACGCGGCTTCCAGTTCCGCTCTTGGCAAATCCCAGCGCGGCGGCGTCAGGCGTACGATGCGCGGGATGGCGCCCAGAAGGCGGACGATGGGGACGTAGGTGTCGTAGAGGGGTTCGATCAGCACGACCTCGTCGCCGGGATCGAGCACGGCCATCAGGCAGGCGGTGATCGCCTCGGTGGCGCCCGACGTGACCGTGACCTCGGAAGCCCAGTCGATGTCGAGGTTGTAAAAGCGACGGTTGGCGGCGGCGACGGCCTGGCGCAGTTCCGGCACGCCGGGCATCGGCGGATACTGGTTGCGCCCGTCCCGCAGCGCATCGGCGGCGGCCTGGAGCACATCCTCCGGCCCATCGGTGTCGGGGAAACCCTGGCCGAGATTGATCGATTTGTGCTCGGTCGCCAGCGCCGACATCACCGTGAAAATGGTGGTGCCGATCGAGCCGAGATAAGAGTTCGCTCCACGCATGCGTCCGCGCCTCGTGCCAGGAATGACAGGAGACGGGCATAGCGCGGATGCATGGGCCTGCGAAGCCATGGGCCAGACGCACCGGGCGGGGTTTGCCAGGGACACCGCAGCCCGCCGCGTGAGACACCAAAAACGCCACTTTCCGTACAAAATCTGGGCAAACGCTCTTGTTTCCCGTGCCTGGAAAGTGCCTTGTTCACAGGCGGCACGCCAGGCGCATGACAGCACGCGCGGGAAATGTTGGAGACCGGCCTTCCTTCGTTCGCGCGGGTGAGAGACGCATTTTTCGTTCGCGCGGGTGAGAGACGCATTTTTTAAAGAATGATGAACACAGATCAGGGCGGATGTCCGGAGTGGTGTCGAGGCCGCCGGGCCAATGCATGGTTTCACGCGGGGACTTGCTTCTGTCCCGCCGGTGGCGTGGCGCGATTCCACATGAAACCCTGTGCCAGGCTCCCTGGCCTGACCACCCCTCCGCGCATCTGTCCTGATCTGTGTTCATCATCTTCAGAAAAATGTGTCTCTCACCCAGGGCCGCGGAAGGAACGGCGGTTCCAGCCCCTTTCCCCGCGTTCGCGACGGTTCCCTCGCCCAGGGGGCTCTGGCGGACGTGCGGGCATGCGAGTCTGTCCCCCGCCATGCCTGGAGGCGGCGAACCAGCGGCACGTTGATACCTGGCACGCCCCGTGCAACCCTTGATCGCTGTTCGTGCCGCCGTGCTTCATCGGCCGGGCGGGCGGCCGCACGTTTTTTGGGAGACCTGGGTTGAGACCGGGCATGGAGCGATGAAGAAAATCGAGGCCGTGATCAAACCGTTCAAGCTGGACGAGGTGAAGGAGGCACTGCACGAGGTCGGGCTGCAAGGCATCACCGTGGTGGAGGCGAAAGGCTTCGGGCGCCAGAAAGGGCATACCGAACTCTATCGCGGCGCCGAATACGTGGTGGACTTCCTGCCCAAGGTGAAAATCGAGGTCATCTGCGAGGACTCGATCGTTGAACGCGCGGTGGAGGCGATCATCAACGCCGCCCGCACCGGCCGCATCGGCGACGGCAAGATCTTCATTTCCTCGGTCGAGGAAGTGATCCGCATTCGTACTGGCGAGCGGGGCGAAGCCGCCGTTTGACGCGGCTGAACGGTCTCCGGAACAACGCACGACCGCTTTCGGCCCCCGGCGGAACCGGATAGAGGGGCCGGCCCATGGGCGTCCGTGTGGTGCGGACCCAATAACGGCCGCGCGGCCATCAGGCGGGCGCGGCATCAGAGAACTAAGAACGGGGAATCGAGGGTCATGGTGAAAAAGCCAACCGAAAACGCGAGCGTGAGCAAGGTTCTGGAGATGATCTCCGAACATACCGTGGAATATGTGGACCTGCGGTTCACCGATCCGCGCGGCAAGTGGCATCACACGGCGCAGCACGTCTCCACGATGGACGAGGACGCGTTCCGCGACGGCATCATGTTCGATGGTTCCTCCATCGCCGGGTGGAAAGCGATTAACGAATCCGACATGATCCTGATGCCGGATCCGGAAACCGCCGTGCTCGACCCGTTCGCGGCCAAGCCAAGCCTGATCATCTTTTGCGACATCATCGAACCCTCGACCGGCCAGGCCTATAGCCGCGATCCGCGCAGCACGGCGAAGAAGGCCGAGGCTTACGTGAAGACCTCGGGCGTCGGCGATGCCGTGTATTTCGGCCCGGAAGCTGAGTTCTTCATCTTCGACAGCGTGAAGTTCGGCACCGGCGGCAATTTCGGCCACTACCAACTGGACAGCCAGGAAGGCCCGCAGGCCTCGATGAAGGACTATCCGGAAGGCAACATGGGCCATCGTCCCGGCATCAAGGGCGGCTATTTCCCCGTCCCCCCAGTGGACGCCGACAGCGATCTGCGCGCGGAAATGCTGTCCACCATGGGTGAGATGGGCCTCGCCATCGAGAAGCATCACCATGAGGTGGCGCAGAGCCAGCATGAGCTTGGCACGAAGTTCGGCCCGCTGACCCGTCAGGCCGACCATCTGCAAATCTACAAATACTGCGTCCACAACGTCGCCAACAGCTATGGCAAGACCGCGACGTTCATGCCGAAGCCGATCCATGGCGACAACGGCTCGGGCATGCATGTGCATCAGTCGATCTGGAAAGCGGGCAAGCCGTTGTTCGCGGGCAATGGCTACGCCGACCTGTCGGAAACCTGCCTCTATTACATCGGCGGCATCATCAAGCACGCCAAGGCGCTGAACGCCTTCACCAACCCCTCAACCAACAGCTACAAGCGCCTGATCCCTGGGTTCGAGGCGCCGGTGCTGCTGGCCTATTCCGCGCGCAACCGCTCGGCGTCCTGCCGCATCCCCCACGCCACCAACCCCAAGGCCAAGCGGGTCGAGGTGCGCTTCCCCGATCCCGCCGCCAACCCATACCTGGCCTTCGCCGCGATGCTGATGGCCGGTCTGGACGGGATCAAGAACAAGATCCACCCCGGTGATCCGATGGACAAGGATCTGTACGACCTTCCCCCCGAGGAACTGAAGGGCATCCCCACCGTCTGTGGCAGCCTGCGCGAGGCTCTGGGCGCGCTGGCCGCCGATCATGAGTTCCTGTTGGCCGGCGACGTGTTCAGCATGGATCAGATCGAAAGCTATATCGAACTGAAATGGAGCGAGGTCTATCGTTTCGAGCACACGCCGCATCCGGTGGAATTCGAGATGTACTACTCGGTCTGATTTCCTCTGAACCGGCCGTTTCTGAAACCCCGCTGTCCTCGGATGGCGGGGTTTTTCTTTGTACTTTGTGGCATGGGCGTAAAGCATTTGCCTTTTTGTTGGGCAGCAACGCCAGAGCTTCGCCCCTGGAACCATTTCCTTTTGGTCTGGGGCACCCCCTTGAAGCGGTCTGAACGGGGGGCTCCGCCTTCAGATTCGTACTGGCGGAAAGATCCATTTTTTAACACGGATGAACACGGATAAACGCGGATGAAGTCACGATGGCCGTGCGGGCGGCGAGGACGCGGCCTGTTCCAGGACACCGCGCGAAGCGCTTTCCTGATCCCGGCCATGCATCGCGGCGAAGCAGAAGAAAAACACCGTCCGGAGCGGCGCACGGCCTCACACCCTTGCCCAACATCCAGCCTTCATCCGCGTTCATCCGCGGTTAAAAAATGTGTCCCTCACCCAGCACGAAGCCGCGAAAATCCCCCGTCCGAACGTGGATCACCACGCGGACCCGGCACAACGCGCCGCGACACGATCGGTCCCTGACGGGAACGCGGAGCGCGCGCGCCTGACGGGTCCGGACAGCACTCCTTACCTGGCACGATTATTGAATACCCAATTCCTCAACCCGCCCCGGTAAGACCGGCGGCGGCCAGGAGACGGACGATGCAACCCTCAACAACCCAGGGCACCCGATCATGAAACTGATCATGGCCATCATCAAACCCTTCAAGCTCGACGACGTGCGCGAGGCCCTCACCCCCTTGGGCGTGCAGGGCCTGACCGTCTCGGAAGTGAAAGGCTTCGGCCGCCAGAAAGGCCAGACCGAAATCTACCGCGGCGCCGAATACCACGTCAGCTTTCTGCCCAAGGTGAAGATCGAGGTCGTGGTCGGCGACGATCTGGCCGACGGCGTGATCGAGGCGATCGCCAAAGCCGCCAACACCGGCAAGATTGGCGACGGCAAGATCTTCGTGATGGACGTGGAACGCGCCATGCGCATCCGCACCGGTGAGACCGACGGCGCGGCGCTCTGACCAATCAGAGCGATCCGCGAAGTAA
>JAYVCG010000633.1:0-5452 GCA_043750075.1 Acetobacteraceae bacterium
CAGGACTCGCCACTGACTGGCAGGTTTTGGGTGTGGAACACGGAATTTGATCTTAACGTGCTGTGCGTTCAGCGGTGAGAAAGAACGGGGCTCCGCCCCGAACCCCGCGTCGTGCTGGCACGTCATGCCTTGGCATGCTGTCGCATAACGGCGGAGCCCTCCTGGTGGGTTCAGCCCATTACCCTGCTACTGCTACTGCTTCTGCCCGCTCCGCGCCGCCCGCACCACCTTGTCGAGCAGCCGATGCCGCGTGACCGCCGCGTCAAACCCAGGATGCATGGTCACGCCCCCACGAATCGCCTCCCCAAACTTCGCGTAAAGCTGCGCCACGTTATAGGGCGAGCCAACCGGCACCCCAATGCATCCCTTGCCTCGCTGGCACGGCCAATGCCATCTTCTCCCTGGCCCCATTCAAAAACCTCCGTGGTTCTCCGTGTCCTCCGTGGTGAGACCTTTCGCGTCCCCACTTCCGGCACGATATCCGTCCGGACGCACCCGCGGGGAACCAGGGGACACTGATCGCGATGGCCCTGGGGATACGCACTCCCGGCCCATCGTGCTATGCTGTGTGACAAGGTTCGCCATCCGGCTGAAACCACCGCGTCAAAAGCAGCCACGTCAGAAGCAAAGGCACAGGACCATGGAATTCGGCGCCGCGATCTTCTTCACCGACTATTCGATCTCCCCCACCGCGCTCGCCGCCGCGCTGGAGGAACGGGGCTTTGACTCGCTGTGGGCGGCGGAGCATTCGCACATTCCGGTGCCCAGACGCACGCCGCCTCCCGGTGGAGGGGAACTGGCGAAACGATACTACGATGTCATGGACCCGTTCGTCACGCTGAGCGCCGCCGCGGCGGTCACGAAGACGCTGAAGGTCGGCACCGGGGTTTGCCTCGTGATCCAGCGCGACACGATCCAGACGGCGAAGCTGGTGGCCTCGATCGACCAGATCAGCAATGGGCGTTTCCTGTTCGGCATCGGCGGCGGCTGGAACGCCGAGGAAATTGAGGCCCACGGCACCGTCTTCGCCACGCGCATGAAGAAAATGCGCGAGCAGATCGAGGCGATGAAGGAAATCTGGACCAAATCAACCGCGGAATATGACGGCGAGATCGTCAAGGTGCCCTCCATGATGACCTGGCCCAAACCCGTCCAGAAACCCCATCCCCCCATTCTCCTCGGCGGCGCCTTCCCCTGGGCCGCGCGCCGCGCGATCCGTTACGGCGATGGCTGGTATCCAAACGCCAGCAGCGGCGACCCCGAGGACTACATGCCGCGCTTCCGCCAGATGGCCGCCGAGGCCGGACGCGATCCCTTGCCAGTAACGATCGGCGGTGCCTCCGAGGACCTGGCGCAACTCCACCGTTTCCGCGCACTCGGCGCCGCGCGGGTGAACGTCAGCCTCCCCGCCGAAAGTGCCGATAAAATCCTTCCCATCCTCGATCGCTGGGCCTTGCTGATCCGCCAGGCGCGTGGCTGAGCGCGCGGGAGAAACCCGCCACGGAGGAAATCCCATTCTGGCTGAACAATACACGACGAAATCGTTTTCCATGCTTAATCAAAACGAGATCGACCAGCGTGTGTTCGATCTTTATGATGAGTATTGCCACGGCCAGACCGACCGCCGCGCATTACCGCGGCGGGCCGCCGCGGTAATGGTGGGCGGCCTGGCGATGGCCCAGTTGTTGTTGCCGTGATATGCGGCGGCGCAGATGGTTTCGTTTACCGATGAGCGGATCAAAGCAAGATATGTGACCTATTCCTCGCCGGGCGGCACGTCTGGCACGATGCGCGGGTATCTGGTGCAACCGGCCGGGACCGGGCCGTTTCCCGCCGTTCTGGTGATCCATGAGAATCGCTGGCTCAACCATGGATTTTCCGCCTGGACGAGGCTTGTTTCCCATCCAGGCATGGGCGATTTTTCCCTCTGATTTCATCTACCCCTTGCGACAGAGTGTACCCATGGCTACATTCTGTGGTCAGAGGTGCGAACCATGGCCAGGGCCGCCACGACACACAGGAACGAAACACGGATGGACACCACACCCGCATGAGCGACGCCGTTCTTTCCCATGGGGGCCTGACCGGCCGCACCATGCGCGCCGGGCAGGAAAGCCTGCGCGGGCAGCGCAAGGGGGTGCGCGGCTTCCTGCCGTTCGTGGGGCCCGCCGTGGTCGCCTCGGTCGCCTACATGGACCCAGGCAATTTCGCGACCAACATCCAGGCGGGGGCGCGGCATGGCTATTCGCTGCTCTGGGTGGTCGTGCTGGCGAACCTGATCGCGATGCTGTTTCAGGCGCTCTCGGCGCGGATCGGCATCGTCACCGGGCACAGCCTCGCTGGCCTGTGCCGGGAGCATTTTCCCCGTTCCGTCAGCTTTTCCATGTGGATCGCCAGTGAGATCGCGGCGATGGCGACCGATCTCGCGGAAACCGTGGGGGCGGCGATCGGGCTCAGCCTGCTGTTCGGTCTGCCCCTGCTCACCAGCCTTGGCATCACCATGATCCTGACCTGGGGGCTGCTCAGTTTGCAGGCGCGCGGGTTCCGGCCGCTGGAACTGATCATCGCCGGGTTCGTGGGGCTGATCGGGCTGTGCTATTTGGTCGAGCTGTTCATCAGCCCGCCCGACTGGCGCCTGTTCGCCTGGCATTCCGTGGTGCCGGAGTTGCGCAATGCCGACGCGCTGACCCTGGCCGTGGGCATTGTCGGCGCCACGGTCATGCCGCACGCGATCTATCTGCACTCGGCGTTGATGCCGGGCCGCGTCCGGGCCGACACCCAGGCGGAAAAAGCCGCCGTCATCCGCCATTCCAACACCGAGGTGCTGATCGCCCTCGGTTTCGCCGGCCTCGTCAACATGGCGATGGTGGCGATGGCGGCGTCGATGTTCCACGCCGACCATCCTGGCGTGGCCGAGATCGAAACGGCCTATCTCACCTTGCTGCCGCTGATGGGCGGGTTCGCGGCGGTCGTGTTCATGACCTCCCTGCTCGCCTCCGGCCTGTCGAGTTCGGTGGTCGGCACGATGGCGGGCCAGACCATCATGGGGGATTTCCTCACGTTCCGCACGCCGCTCTGGCTGCGCCGTCTGCTGACCATGCTGCCCGCCTTCGTGGTCGTGGCGATGGGCGTCAACCCGACCGAGGCGCTGGTCTGGAGTCAGGTTCTGCTCAGCCTGATACTGCCGGTGCCGATGATCGCGCTGGTGATGCTGGTGTTCCGGCCCGGCCTGATGGGCGCTTTCACGCCCGGCCCGGTGACGCGGGCGGGGGCGCTGCTGGGGACCGTGGTTGTGCTGGGCCTCAACATGGTGTTGTTGGCGGGGGCGGCCGGGTTCTGACGCGAACCATGCACCGGACTCGGGGCATGGTTTTCCTTTCTGACATTCCCCCCTGGCATTCTCCCCTGGCCGCCAAAAGGTTCAATCGCCCGCATGGCAGAGCCCACGCCCAGGATGATGCCGGATGAACCGGATCAGGCGCTACGGTTCGGGAAGGCGCGTTTGGCGCAGTCCGGGGCGCTGCTGGAAGATTATGTCGAACTGATCTCCGATCTGCTGACCTTGAATGGGGAGGCACGGCCCACCGACATCGCCCGCCGCCTTGGCGTGTCCCACGCGACCGTCATCAAGACCATCGGACGCCTGAAACGCGAGGGGCTGGCGGCCGCCAAACCCTACCGCGGCGTGTTCCTGACCGAACCGGGTGAGCGGCTCGCCGATCGTGTGCGCGCCCGGCACCGGGTGGTGGTCAACCTGCTGCTGGCCGTGGGTGTCCCGGCCGAGGCGGCGGAAAGCGACGCCGAGGGCATGGAGCACCACGTCTCCGACGCCACCCTCGCCGCCTTTGCCCGCTTCCTGGGGGCGAGGGAGCCGTAGGGTTCTTCCCACTCGCGGCGGAACCCTACCGGCTCAGTTCCTTCGTCATGTCGTCGATGCCGTTGACCGTCAGCGGGAACATGCGTCCCTCCATCAGATCGTTGAGCATGGTGATCGACCGCACATGCCCCCAGCTTTGTTTCGGGGTCGGGTTGAGCCAGGCGGAGCGGCGGTAATGCCCGGTCAGGCGTTCCATCCAGACGGTGCCCGCTTCCTCGTTCCAGTGCTCGACGGAGCCGCCGGGCATGGTGACCTCATAAGGGCTCATGGCGCCGTCGCCGACGAAGATCAGCTTGTAATCGGGGCCGTAGGTGCGCAGCACCTGCCAGGTGGGGATCACTTCCTCGTGACGGCGGCGGTTGTTTTTCCAGACGCGCTCATAGGGACAGTTGTGGAAGTAATAATGTTCCAGGTGCTTGAACTCGGTGCGGGCGGCGGAGAACAATTCCTCGGTCAGCTTGACGTAATCGTCCATGGAGCCGCCGATGTCGAGGAACAGCAGCACCTTCACGGTGTTGTGGCGTTCGGCCACCATCTTCAAATCCAGCATTCCGGCGTTGTTGGCGGTGGATTTGATCGTGTCCGGCAGATCGAGTTCCGTCGCCGCGCCCTGGCGCGCGAAACGGCGCAACCGGCGCAGGGCGAGTTTCATGCCGCGCGTGCCAAGCTCCACCGTGTCGTCCAGATCGCGGAACTCCCGCTTGTCCCACACCTTCACGGCGCTTCGGTTGCGCGATTTGTCCTGGCCGATCCGCACGCCTTCGGGGTTGTAGCCGTACGCGCCGAACGGCGATGTGCCCGCGGTGCCGATCCATTTCGATCCGCCCTGGTGACGTTCTTTTTGTTCCGCCAGCAGTTCTTTCAGCCGTCGCATGATGGCCTCGAACCCGCCAAGCGCCTCGATCTTCTTCATTTCCTCGGGCGTCAGGAGTTTTTCGGCGAGTTTCAGCAGCCATTCCTCGGGCAGTTCCTGGGGTTTGACGCCCTCGGGCGGTTCCAGGCCCTTGAAGCAGGAGCCGAACACGCGGTCGAATTTGTCGAGGTGGCGTTCGTCCTTCACCAGGATGGCGCGGGACAAATAATAAAAATCCTCCACGCTGTAATCCGCGACGCCGGCTTTCATCGCCGCCATCAGCGCGAGCCATTCGGTGATCGAGGTTGGGAGACCGGCGGTCCGCAACCCCATGATCAGGTGCGAGAACATCAGCCGCCCCGGCGGGCCAGGAAGGCGAGACGCTCGAACAGATGCACGTCCTGCTCGTTTTTCAACAGCGCGCCGTGCAGGGGCGGGATGACCAGTTGTTTTTCGTTGGTGCGCAGGGCCTCGACCGGCAGATCCTCGACCATCAGCAGTTTCAGCCAGTCGAGCAGTTCCGAGGTCGCGGGTTTCTTCTTCAGGCCTGGCACGTCGCGCACCTGGAAGAAGACGTTCATCGCCTCACGCGCCAGATCCTTGCGGATGTCGGGATAATGCGCCTGGACGATCTTTTCCATCGTCTCGCGGTCGGGGAAGCGGATGTAATGGAAGAAGCAGCGGCGCAGGAAGGCGTCCGGCAGTTCCTTTTCGTTGTTGGA